>DAIOXF010000001.1:0-7368 GCA_036758105.1 Candidatus Saccharimonadota bacterium
TGCTTGATCCGTCTTTGCGTTTCTGTGCTGTTAGCGATAAACACATCGACATTTTGCGCCGCAGCGTAATCTAGTTTACGTTGTTTTTTCACGAACGGTGGGTAGATGAGCTTGATGAGCGGGTTTAGGGCGCCAAAACCTGGCTCTTTGCGATATAAATCATAATGGCTCCAATAATAGCGAGCTGGCGTATGGCAGTAACTGATGATTTTTTGGCTGGGTCGGGTTTTTTGCACCTGATTGGCGTTTAAATAAGCACTGGTAATGATAATGTCGTAGGCGCTTAAATCCATTTTTTTAAATGCGTTCACGCCGAGCGTTGGGAACAAGCGGTGGGTTTTGCGTAAAAAGGCGGGCAATTTTTGTAGGTACGATGGACGAATGTCGGCGCCTTTAAACGCCGGTACTTTATCTGGGTTGTACAGCGCGGTGTATATGGGCGCCTCGGGGAACATCTTGTGTAGCTCCAATAACACGTTTTCGGCGCCGCCCATCACCGTTAAAAACTCGCACACAATGGCGATTTTTGGACTCGGCACTATTTAGCTCCTCGGCGGCGGAAGACAACGGCGATGGTTTTGAACAAGATTTTAATATCTAGCCAGAATGACCAGTTTTGAGCATAGAATAGCTCTAATTCAATTCGTTCATCAAATGACAGCTCGCTGCGTCCGGAAACTTGCCATAGTCCTGTTACGCCCGACTTAACACTATGAAGCAGTGCCGTTCGACCGTGAGCTAGCTTGGTTTCCTGAGGCAGAATCGGTCTGGGGCCAACTAAACTTAGATTACCTATGATAACGTTAAATATCTGAGGCAATTCATCCAGAGAGGAAGCTCGTAAAAAGGCTCCAAATCCGGTAATGCGTGGGTCGTTTTCGACCTTGCGATTTTTATTATATTCTTGGACTAAATCTTCGCGGCCCATAGCCTCGAATTCTTCGGCCGCATCTTTGAAGTCATAACCCTTAAGGTGTCTCATAGAACGGAACTTTATTAAATTAATTGGTTCTGAAAAGCGCGACAAGCGTTTGTGGATATAAAAAATCGTTCCTGGGTTGAGAAGTTTTTGAAAAATCATAATTATTAAAAAGACGGGAGATAGGACGATTACAAGGATTAGACTAATTATGAAATCAAATATACGTTTGGCGATTGCGCCCCAACCGACCAGCGGTGTTTGGTAAACGGAAATCATTGGATAGCCCAGGAAGATATCGATGCTGTTTTTGCCAGAGTAGAATTCGGCCTCTCCAGGGATAAAACTGTAGCCAATGTGGTTGGTTTGGGCAGCGCTCAAAATACGTTGATTGCGCTCGGACGAATCATATAAATCAGTTTGGATAATGGCATTAATCTTGTTGTCACGAATGTCTTTTAGGGCGGTCTCGATGAGCGAGTAATGAAGGGCATCTAGTCCGGCGGGCATGATTTTTTTAGGTCCGGCAATAGCTACGACTTTGTAGCCACTTTTTTCGGTATTAGCTAGGTTTAGGGCGATATCAATAGTTGTATCAGTGGTGCCGATAATCAAAACTCGCTTGATACCTTTGCCGTATCTAAACATCATGCCACGTACGTAACGCAAGATTTCACGTTCAATCACGATTAAGAAAAATGAACCAACAAAAGCATACACGACAACTAATCGAGCCGGTATGATGTTTTGGCCACTGACATATTGCCAACCGATGACAAGTAAAATGCCAACAAAATTGCCAATTAAAATTTTACTCCACTCAAGTAGCCGACTTTGGTAGACGCGCGGTTGGTATAGGCCAAGTGTAGCGAAAATCAATATCCAAAAGGGAATAATTAATAGGAATGAAAACAGGTAGTTATAGGCGTGGACGTCACTAACTAGTGGCCGTGGATCGTATTGGACGCGCAAGATATAGGCAATCGTAAAGGCTGCTAGCAAGAAAAAAATGTCGATGATGACTAAGATTAGACTGTAGAACTTAACGTTTCTAGTTGGCATGACTGCGCTCATTATATCATTTTCTGGGTTACAATAGAGGTAATGAAAAAACCCAGCCAGTTGCCGATAATTGATTGCTTGTACATCGGTATATTACTGGTGATTTTTGGCGGTATTGTCTTACACGCCCCCCTAAGTGTCGGCCTGGGAACCTTATTTCCGCACTATGACCTATTAATTAAGTCCTGGAAAGAAATTTTAATGGGCGTTGCTTTGGTTCTCATTGGCGTGATAGTTTGGCGCGAGAAGAGATCTGACATCCTAAAGGAGCCGCTGATGGTTGGCCTGCAAATCTATGCAGGCCTGCACGTACTGTCGCTAATAGTGTTCAGAAATGGGCTACAAGCAACTCTGGCCGGACTAATGATTGATTTGCGCTACATCTTGTTTTTTACACTGGTCTATCTGGCGGTTCGACTATTTCCACAGTTTAGGCGGCCGTTTGTTGTGGTTGGTATCATTGGCGCCGTAATCGTAGTTGGTTTTGCACTACTGCAGGTTTTTATATTGCCGGCCGACGTTTTGAAGTATCTTGGCTATAATATTCATAATATTGCGCCTTATCTGACCGTTGATCAAAATCCTCAATATATTCGGATTAACAGTACTCTACGTGGCCCAAATCCACTGGGCGCCTATACGGTAATTGTTTTGGCTAGCCTTGGAGCGTGGTTGATTGGTAAAAAGCCAAAGACGGTCCGCCACCGAGCTTTTACAACCGCGGTTTTGTTGCTGGGTGGCATCGTTGCTTTGTGGGCAAGTTATTCTCGTAGCGCGCTCATAGCTGCCTTGGTGGCGGGTGTGGTTTTACTAAGCGTTACGGTACTTCCTAGACTTAGTCGACGGGCCTGGATAGTGACTGCGGTTATCGTCTTTGCGATTGTCGGTGGATTGGTGGCGACGAGTAAAACTAGTGTGGTATCGAATGTACTGTTACACGAAAATCCGACTGGTGGCAGCTTGGTTAATTCCAATGATGGCCATTTGAGCTCACTACAAGATAGCTTATTGATGCTTATTAGACAGCCTTTTGGCAGCGGTGTTGGTAGTACTGGGTCGGCCTCGTTTATGACTAGCGCGCCACTCATTATCGAAAACCAATATTTGTTTGTGGCCCACGAAGTTGGTTGGTTGGGGCTTATACTATTTCTTATGATTTTTATTGGAGTGATGAACCGTTTGTGGCAACTTCGAACGAACTGGCTGGCGCTGGGGGTATTTGCGAGCGGCTTGGGCCTGGCCATTATCGGTCTGCTTTTGCCGGTCTGGGTGGATGATACGGTGGCAATTATTTGGTGGGGATTAGCGGCATTTATTATTGGAGGCGGCGAATATGAGCGACATGCGATCAACTAAACGGCAGCATGAACTTCTTACATTTGTTGATGGTTTTATACAAGGCTACGGCTATGGACCAAGTTATCGTGAAATCATGCGAGCGCTAGGCTATAAATCAGTCTCGACGGTCGCCATTCATATTGACGGCTTGATTACCAAGGGATATCTACGAAAAAGTGACAATTCGGCCCGGTCGCTGACTGTCGTGACGACGCATATTGACTCGCCTATTAAAAAGATAGCCACGCCTAGCCAAGAAAAGTGGCTAATTGACGCTATTACGACACGATTTGACGACTACAATCAGACGAAAAGTGAAGCAACCTTAGACGAGTTGTATGTACTTGTCGGCGCCTTAAAAGTACTAGGGTTAAACGATGCTCATCTGGCGATGAAAACTCGACTAGCCGAACTAAGACGCGCTATACTAGCATAAGCATGGTGAGAAAGTTCGCAAGAATTGGCGGCTGGCTTAGGCTACACCGCAAGAGGCTGCTGTTGTTTGGCGGGGGTGGCCTTTTAGTGCTTTTATTGGCAGCTCAAATACTATACCCAAGCGACCATCTTTTACCGTTTGCGACGGTCGACAACCTAAATTTTAGCGGTTGGAGCAAAGACGACACCATCAAGTCGCTTAATGGTCGTTATCAAGTAACGCCGATTTCACTATATTTTGGTACGGCTGATAAGGCCTATCGAACGCCAAAACCGAGCGAGATCGGACTTGGTATCGATAACAGCAACCGCGTGGATGATATGAACTATCAGTGGTACTTACGCCTGGTGCCGACATCGCTACTCTGGGGCCATTTTGTAATTCAACCTAAAACTTCACCAGATTTTAGTCGTGACAGCTTGGCACTAAGTTCTTATATTCAACAAGAGCTGGGTGACTCTTGTAATGTCCAGCCAATCAATGCCACGATAAATGTGACGGATGGCAAATTGGTAGTTGTAAAAAGCGTGCCAGGCGGCACATGTAATCCGGATGATGTTACTAAACTGATGATGAATGTTACCCCGTCTATTACGACCTCTAATAAAGTCGTCGTACCAGTCAAGCTGATACCAGCGCCGGTTAGCGATAGTGACGCCCAGACTTTGGCCGATACGATTGATAAGCAGCTGGCAAATGGTGTATCGGTAACGGCTGGGTCCAGTACTGTAGTTATACCAAAAGACCAGTTATATAGCTGGCTAAGCTTCATCGAGACTGACGGTAAGCTGGACTATTCATTCGACGCCACTAAGGCGAGCGACTATCTAACAAAGGCCCTGGCGGCAATGGTAGCGGTTCCGGCTGGTGTGACTAAGGTTTCAACCTATGACTTTGTCGAGACTTCGCGCCAAGTTGGTAGCAGCGGCCAGGCTTTAGATGTGGCCGGTACGTTAAGTAATATTAAGGGCTTTATCGCCGGTACTTCTCAAAAGGCCGTAGCGGCAACGACTGTCGTAGCACCAACAATTCAGTATTCGCGTAGCTATAGCGCAACCAACCAAGGCTTGTCGGCCTTGATGCAAAACTATGCGCAGGCGCATGCCGGCGTTTACGGTGTGGCGATGATTGAGCTGTCTGGTCAGTACCGACGAGCTAGCTACAATAGTGATGCGTCATTTACGACAGCTAGTACCTACAAATTGTTTGTGGCTTACAGCTCATTAAAACGGATTGAATCGGGGCAGTGGCATTGGTCCGACCAGATATTAAGTGGTCAAGATTTGACATCATGTTTTAACGACATGATTGTTAATTCGGATAATGTCTGCGGTGAAGCGCTCTTGAAGAAGATTGGCTTTGCTAATATTACCAATGAGGCGCATGACATTGGCTGCGAAGACACCTCATTTATGGGTAGCGATGCTATTAAAACTACACCAAACGACTTAGCTTTACTTTTGGCCGAACTGCAAACTGGTCAGATCTTATCCCAACAATCTAGTCGTGATACTTTGATAGGTGCCATGAAGGGAAATATCTACCGTCGGGGAATCCCGAGTGGCGTCAGTGCAACCGTGGCCGATAAGGTTGGTTTTTTGAACAGCTTATTACACGATGCTGCAATCGTCTATGCTCCAACTGGAACATATGTGCTGGTTATCATGACCGACGGCTCGAGTTGGGCAAATATTGCCGATTTGACACGTCAAATTGAAGCATTGCGCACACAATAACGTTGACTATATGACGGGGGTAAGGTTATAATAGCCCTTGTATTCCGGCGTAGCTCAATGGTGGAGCAAGAAGCTGTTAACTTCGAGGTTACTGGTTCGAGTCCAGTCGCCGGAGCCAAACTGATTACGCTTAAAGATCTTCGAATTGAAGGTCTTTTTGCTTGTGTTTTTGACCTTATTATTTATTTAACTTATACTTTAAACATCCATGTGGGCTAAACATAAACAACGCGGTTTTACTATCGTCGAACTTCTGATCGTTATTGTGGTGATTGGTATTTTGGCAGCGATTACAATCGTGGCTTATAACGGCATTCAGACACGAGCAGAGAATACAAAAACAACTCAGTCTATAGCAGACTATGTTAAGATATTACAAATTTATGCGGTTACATACGGCACGTATCCAGTGACAGCTGGATATCCATGTCTGTCGAACGAGGGTTCGGCTTGCGCTAAAGATAGTGGACCAGCTGCGTGTTTTGGTGTTAACGGTACTACCGCGAATACAGCATATATAACAGAATTAAGAAAAGTTGTCCCTGGAAGTCTTCCTGCCTTTAGCTCACAACAAATCAATTGTGCCGGTAATTTATATAGGGGAGCGTATACAGCGCCAACTACAGGTAGTTCAGTGAGTATCTACTACTTCCTAAAGGGTGATCAACCATGCTCTGGTATAGGAGGTGTGGCATCATTTACAAAACAACAGCAAGATGATTTAACGTATTGTCGCGCAGACTTACCGGCATTGCCATAGTTGCGAAGTACGACCATTAGCGGGAGCCAAGACGCTTATGTTTAAAATACCTCAGTTAGTTATGCGGCTTATTTATTTCCCTGAGTTTCAAGTATACTGGTAGTTAGTATGTGGGCAGAAAACAAAAGAAGAGGATTTACAATCGTTGAGCTTCTTATCGTTATCGTTGTAATAGCGACTCTCGCAGCAATTACTATCGTGGCCTACAGCGGTATTCAGCAGCGCGCGAGGGACGCAAGAAGAGTATCTGATCTGAGTAATATTGTACAAGCAGTTCAGCGATGGTCGATAGAAAAGGGTCAGGACTTCTCTGTTTTCCCAGTCGGTTACTTATCGGTTCGGGGCAACGGTTGGTATAACGCCAACTACTCCACGGCGTCCTCAAAGGAATATATAGTGAACTTGGGGTACATCCCGAATTCTGTTGACGATCCTATCGACACCCACAGCCTACCAGCGTTTGCGTACATGATAGCACCATGCGTGAACGGTGACGAGAAGACGCGTATATTGCTCACTAATATGGAGACCGCACAGTCCCAGACTGTCGCACAGCAACTTGCGGGAACAACTTGCACCGCTGACCTATTCTCTGCTTATGGCATGGACTATGCCAAGAAGATCACCGTCGATTAGGCACATTATCCGCTATCCCCTTAATATAATCACACCATGGAAGAGCGACATGGCAACATCGATAATTTGATTACGGGTACTACGCGCCACGCGGTTGCGCTTGATCTGTATAACTTCGCTATTGGTTCAAGATCGTCTCGCTGAGCCAAGACATTTATATTAAAATACCTCAGTTAATTTTGGGGTATTTTTGGTATTTTTAATAAAGGCATGTCGAAAAAAATAAACATTACATTACTCGCGTCCGATTACCTGAACATACTAGGCTATAGCCTGTTCTTCCCGTTCTTCGCGCTGTTTGCTGTTTCGATTGGAGCAACACTCCGCAAACAACCGGTTTTATCTGGACACTCAACACAGTCATCGCAGGGATGGTGGTACTAGTATATGGTGCGCTGTCACTGAAGATTAAACACGAGCGCGTGGTGGTCCACTAGCCGGAGCCAAACCAAGCAGTCAAATAGGCTGACCGAGTTCCGTG
>DAIOXF010000001.1:7378-24410 GCA_036758105.1 Candidatus Saccharimonadota bacterium
ACTCTGGTATTTATTTCTAAACAATAGACCGCTAGCGAGAAGCACTAATAGTGATCCCAGCATCGCAACAACAAATGAATTTGAGTAGTTAAACTATTCAGTTTGTTGTCGGCCAGAGATTACTCTAATCAGTGCAACGATTCCCCATGCTAAAACAGCATAAACGATCAGCGCGACTAATGTTGCAGGTTCAAAGATTGAAGTAGTCACATCTCCTTTAGCCAGGCTTGTATTAAATATACCCGCAAAAGGCGCTACAAATACCGCTGACAAATTATATATAAAGTCGACAAAGCCAGTCGAAGGGTTTGCCCCTAAGAGTTTAAATACAAATCGAAAGGCGAGTAGTACATCTAGCAGCCCAAAAACAAAATATACTAAATAACCAGCCGTCTGATAGCTGGTTGCATCTCGCTTTGATGGTTCTTTTTCGGGTACGCTATTATTTTCGCTTGTGGTGATCGTTTCTTTTGTTACGTCTGGCATATTGCCTCCTTTTATTAACGTTCCACTAATTTTATTATACGCACTTTCGTTAATAAGTGATACTAGACAATATGTCTTACTCATTATCCAGCCATTTAACAGCTGGGTAGTCTGTGGTTTTTGTTTGATAAGTTATAATTATTGCAAGATGAAGATATTTATTATTTGTAGCAAAGCTTTTTATGGCAACATTCCTGCTATTAAAGAAGCTCTAGATCAGGCTGGGCATGAAATAACTCTTCCTAATTGTTATGATAATCCAGATACTGAAGCGAGATATAGGGAAATGGGATTGAAAGAGCATGCCAAGTGGAAGTCGAGTATGCTCAAACATAGCCAAAATGTTATTGAGGAGAATGATGCAGTACTCGTGTTGAATTTTGAAAAGAATGGCCAAGAAATCCATAAATGCCAAAGACGATTATATGCACATGGTGTATGAAGTGATAAGGAAAAATAATGAATATTAAACCTAACCTTCTTGATTCGTTTACGTATCTTGGCGAAACAATAAATGTAGAGTGGTTTGAGGTTGATAATATAGAAGACTTTCCTGATGTTGCCTGGCAGCAGGTTTACTCAATCGCTAATACCAACGGTAAAGTCGGTCTGGTTTATGATGCGAGCGGTAGATCAAATCTGCCCGGTGGCAAGACCGAAGCGGGCGAAACCATCGAACAGACGTTGAGGCGAGAACTAGCTGAAGAGATGAATTATAGGGTAGTTGATTGGCGGCCGCTTGGTTATCAGCGGTTAACAAATTCGACTGGAGATTCGGTTTACCAAATCAGAGTATATGCAAAAATCGAGAAAATCGGCGATTTTGTAACCGATACTGGTGGCGGTGTTGTCGGACATAAGTTCGTTGATTTATCGCAACTTAACGATGAGATACAGTACGGAAAAGTCGGTCTTCGAATGATAGAGATGGTGTCTACGGATTTTAAATAACCAATCAACCAACGGTGAACTGCACTAAAAACTAGAGTAAAATAAAAACAGGGGCAATAAATGCGAAACTATAATGCGAAAGACGTTGATGAATATATCGCTAGTATGCCGGAAGAGGCGCGGGCTAAACTAGCGGAAACCAGGGCGGTTGTAAAAGCGGCTGTACCAAAAGCCGACGAAAGTATTAGTTGGGGTGTGCCTTTTTATAAATACCAGGGACTGTTGATTGGGTTTGCTATGGGCAATGGCTATGTTAGCTTTGGCTTGGTATTTGCACTACAGCCGGAGGATGCCGAGGAGCTGGAGTCCAAAGGTTACAGGACTGCTAAAAAGACTTTTCGTATTAGGTTTGACCAAAAAGTGCCAGCCTCAATTATCAAGCGAATGCTAAAATCTCAAGCGAAAATGAACGAATTAAGGAAAGCTGCTAAATAATAAAGTAGGCTAGAGTTTTTATATGCGTGGCTTTAATGTCGATTTAAGCTTGGCGCGTATAATTAGTAACGTAGACGGCTGAATCTTAATGTGAAATAGGAGGGCAATATGACGCTAAATGCTAGCAAAAGCGGACAAGTGAGTATTGGTGATCTAATTGTTAACCGACTAGGCTTTGGAGCGATGCGTATTACAGGTAGTGGCATTTGGGGCGAACCAACCGACCATGAAGGAGCAGTGGCGGTCTTAAGGCGAGCGGCTGAACTGGCGTCGACTTTTTTGATACGGCCGATGCTTATGGACCGGAAGTCTCTGAAAATCTGATTTGTGAAGCGCTGTACCCCTATGACGGCCTAGTAATTGCCACCAAAGGCGGTTTAACCAGGCAGGGTCCAGGTATTTGGACGCCTGATGGTAGTCCTAAGCATCTGCGGCAGGCGCTGGAGGGCAGTTTAAAGCGCCTGAAACTTAAAACAATCGACCTATACCAGTTTCACCGGCCTGACCCGAAAGTGCCATTTGAGGATTCTATTAGGGCGCTAGTCGAGCTTCAAGAAGAAGGTAAAATTCGACACATTGGTTTAAGTAATGTGACGGTTGAGCAAATTAAGTCTGCTCAGTCGATGACTGATATCGTTAGCGTTCAAAATCGCTACAACGCCGGTGCTTCGGCAGCGAGCGAAGAAGTTCTTAAGTACTGTCAGTCGCAGGGTATTGCCTTTATTCCATACTTCCCAATTGGCGGTGACGGCACGAATCTCGATATGTTAGAAGGAGTCGCCAAAAAGCATAATTCGACCGTTCGCCAAATCGCCCTGGCCTGGTTGCTAGCGCACTCGCCGGTTATGTTACCAATTCCAGGTACCAGCTCGATTGAACATCTGGAAGAGAATATTGCGGCTGCCGACATTAAACTTGACGATGAAGATCTGGCTGAGCTTGGTTAGGCCAAGATGGCCGGTTTATGCTAGGTGGGGATATTGTTGGTAATCATAATTTTAGCGGTCCGGCTCGCGTTGAGCTGGTAGGGCAGCTCGAAAAAATCCTGCAACCGTCGTAGCTTTCGTAGCCTTAAACTATCGTTATACTTGACACACTTTTCATACATCAGCTATACTGATAATGTATTAGTATTTGCAAGGAGCATAACAAATGCACGACAAAAAGTTATATGGAACAGCGACTGTGGGTAGCAAAGGCCAGGTTGTGATTCCGGCCGATGCTAGGGAAGAGCTAAATATTAACCCAGGTGATCACCTGTATGTTATTGGTTCGGTGCGGCATGGTTTTGTCGGCCTTATTAAGGAGGAAGCTCTCGAGGGTTTTATCGAGCGCATGAATATCCAAGTTGAGTCTTTAAAGCAATTCAAAAAAGAAAAAAAGGAGTAACCACAGACAATCCATGCATCATCACCTTACACTTCGTAGCAAATTAATTATTATGATTTCGGTCATGGCCAGTCTTTTTTTGGTGGCGCTGGACCAGACGATTATCGCCACAGCTCTCGGCAAGATTGTTGAGCAATTTAATGCTTTCGACTCCCTGAGTTGGATTATCACTGCCTATCTTGTCACCACGACAATCACGGTTCCGATTGCCGGTAAACTTTCTGACCTTTTCGGACGTCGTACGATGCTGCTTATCGGTGTAGCTGTCTTTACAATCGGGTCACTACTAAGTGGCCTAAGCGGTAACATAACTCAGCTTATTTTGTGGCGCGCATTGCAGGGTATCGGTGGCGGTATAATTACCGCTAATGCCTTTACTATTGTTGGCGACTTGTTCGCTGCGCGCGAACGCGGCAAATGGCAGGGCCTTATCGGCGCCGTCTTCGGCCTTAGCTCGGTCGTTGGACCGCTGCTTGGCGGGTGGCTGACAGATGGTCAGCACGTTCTAAATCTTGTCACTCACTGGCGCTGGACATTCTTTATCAACGTACCAGTTGGTATTGCTGCCTTCATTCTGATCTTTACGTACTCTCCGGCGTTTCGTCATGCATTGAAGCATAAAATTGACTATCTAGGCGCCGGGGTTCTTGCGCTAGGCCTAGCCACGCTGATTTTTGCGGTTGATAACACCGAAACGATTTTTGCCGGTTTTCTGAGTGCAACTGGTATGTCTGTAGTCTTACTAAAGGCAATCATGTTTACTTTTGTCGCCGCCATGGTCGCGCTGTTCGTCTTTGTTGAACGACGCGCTCAGCAGCCTATTTTGCCACCTCACTTCTTTAAGAACCGTAACTTCGTTCTGATTATGGCTGTTGCAACTTTGTTTGGTGCTGCCTTCATGGGCTCCATCCTTTATCTAACACAGTTTAACCAACAGGTTTTTGGGGCAACTCCTACCCAGTCGGGCTTGATGCTGCTACCAATGGTTGGTGGAATTATGGTTTCAAGTATCGGTGCGGGTCAGATTATCTCGCGAATCGGTAAATACAAGATCTTTATGCAAGTCGGCTTTGTCGTTGCTACTATCGCAATGTTCTTACTATCGCTGCTGACTCCCGAAATTGGTTACGGCTATGAAGCGATTATTATGGTCATACTAGGACTCGGTATGGGTGTCGCGATGCCTGTTATCAACCTCGCAGTCCAGAATGAGTTTGAACAAAGTGAGCTTGGCGCTGCTACCAGTTCAAGCCAATTGTTTCGAAGTCTCGGCTCGACGATCGGAACAGCTGTATTTGGGGCTATGCTAACTGCTGGAATCGTGGCTCATCTTGGAAATATCCAGGATAGCGCTTACATTCAGACCCTCAAAAAGAGTCCCGCCGCTTCGAAAATCGGTGATTTTACAGATGCAAACACCATCCTAAACTTGAATATGCCTGACACCAAGGGTGTCATTACCAGTGCTGCTCAACAAAGTTTCCAGGCTATTCCTGAGCCTATGCGCGATGTCGTCGCCAAGAACTTCAAGTCACAACAAGATGCGTTTGCCAGTACGGTTACACACGCCTTTAGTGCTAGTCTGGGTCGTATCTTTGTGACTGCGGCGGGCTTTATGATTGTTGCTACAATCGGAGTGTTTGCTCTTAAAGAACGAGCATTACGCGCCGCAAAACCTGATGAAACTCCCGGCGAAGAATAAGAACGTTATTTTAAAAAATTTTCTTGTTGCATGTTATTAAAAAGAAGTATATTATATAAAGCAGTAGCGTTATTATTGGACGCATTCTTGACGTGTTCGTGTAGTTTTGATAGTATAGATGATGTGTCTCGCGCCAAAACTATATTTTAAAGGTCGAAGCGCGTGAGGCTGTACATAGTACAAGGAGTTAAAATCACATGCCAATAGCCATCGAATTTGTGTCGACTCGACGCAAAAAGATAGCCGTGGATGTGGTGCCTGCCGAATGGCAACTGTATATCGCACAGTAGAGTCGTCTGACTCAAATCCGAGTCTCGTAATGAGGCTTACAAAAAAAGAAAACACCCCAAGGCACCGGGGTGTTTTTACTTTCTATGAAACTTTTTAAGATGCGCGGGTTGGTAGTGTTACACCAGCTTGTTTTAGCTGAGCGTCAAGTGCGTCGCGCAGTTGATTACCAGTGCCGGTTTGTATATCTTTAAGGATAGTTTCTGGTAACACCGTACCATTTAGCACAAAGGTTGGGGTTGAGTTAACACCGACCTTATAGCCGATTGCCTGGTCAAACGATATCTTTTTTGAGATGGCATCAGATGACATGTCGGTTTTAAACTTGGTCGTATCGAGACCAAGCTGTGAGGCGTAGTCAACGAAAGTGCTGGTGCGCTGATCAACCGATAAAGTATTCCAGTCATTTTGCTTGGAATAAATCAGGTTGTGCATTTCCCAGTATTTGTTTTGTAGACCGGCGGCCTCAACGGCGCCAGCAGCGGCTAGGGCATTTTGGTGGGCGCTGGTTAGCGGGAAGTTACGGAAGACGAAGGCCGAGTAGTCCTTGTATTCATTGATGACTTTTTCAACACCCGGCTCAGCACTGCCGCAACCCGGACATTGAAAGTCACCGTACTCAACTAAAATGACTTTACTATCGGCTTTGCCAAAGACGTGTTCAGCGATGTTGCCGTTTTGTTTTGAAGCGACCTGAATGCTGTTAGCGTCGACACTACTTGTATCAATCTTGGTGCTATTGCTGCGGGACCAGATTACCAGGCCGACGAGTAGTCCTAAAATGACAACTACAAAAATTATCCATGCTTTCTTACTCACAAAAAACTCCTTATGATTACTTTATTAATTGTAGCAAAGTTGTGGCCATCTGGGCAGATAGCTGTTGTACAATGGACATATAATGTTTAACTTGTCGGTTGTTCTATGGTTTCTATCTACTTTACTTCTTGTATTTGTTACGGGGTTTAAGCCACGCCAATCAACGATTAGTCGGTATGAAAAAGAACGTCGCTTAGCCACAGGTGATAGTGAAGTTAAGTGGCTGGCCCATCGTGATTCACTAATTGGATTTGTCCTAAGGTTGCAGCAGATTGTTATAGCTATCCTGATTGTTGCTGGCGTTGCCCTTAGCGTTGTCGCCTTTGGCTGGTGGCTGGGTATTATGATATCAGTGGTCGTGGCGGCTGAGTATCAGGCAGTGGCTCATCTTCGTCGTATGCAAAAACTATCGCAGCGCCTTTACGAAGGCCAAGAAAAGCGTATCTTAAAATATGTCGATCGCTTTCCCGGTCTATTTAAGATATTGGGGACAATTGGGGCAGAGCCCGAAGATGAACTGCGTAGCCTTGATTCGCGCGAAGACTTACAGCACTTAATCGATCAATCGGTTGGTATTTTGACACTCGAGGAAAAGAAGTTGGTTGTTCACGGACTATCGTTTAGTGAGCAGCTGGTCGGTTCTATTATGACGCCACGCAGTGTGATTGATTCCATTAAAAAAAGCGAGTTTTTGGGCCCACTAACGCTCGATGAGCTTCATAAAACCGGCCACAGTCGCCTGCCAGTCTATGATGGCGACATAGACCATATTATCGGTGTTTTGCATCTGCAAAGCCTGCTGACGCTTGATATTAAACGTTCGGTGACTGCCGAAAAGGCCATGGAAGCGCAAGTCTTTTATATTCGCGAGGATCAGACTTTACAGCATGCCTTGGCTGCTTTTTTGAGGACGCACCACCATTTGTTTATTGTAGTTAATAAGTTTCGCGAGACTGTCGGTCTGCTGACGCTCGAGGATGTTATGGAAGCGCTCTTGGGGCGTCGGATTGTTGATGAATTTGATGCACACGATGACCTGCGGGTTGTGGCGCTTCGTAATATTCATGGCAATAATCACCCCGAAAACCGTAAGGATGTCTAGTCGTATAGGGGTGGAGGTGTTACAATATAACTAATTATGATAAGAACACTAGTCCGAGACGTGCCCTCAAAAATAGGCGAAACCGTAACTGTTAGCGGCTGGCTGCACAAAAAGCGCCTGATGGGTGGCTTAAACTTTATTACCGTAAGGGAACGCTCTGGCCTGATTCAGACGTTGGTTGACAACAAGGATGAGCTTGAAAAGTTGCGCGGTTTACAGATTGGTACAGTCTTATCATTAACAGGTAAAGTCGTCGCTGACGAGCGTGCTCCCGGTGGCGCCGAATTACATGACGTTCTGGTTCAAGTTGATGTTCCAGTCGTCGATGAGCCACCAATCGAAATAGACAAACCACTTAGTCATCAACCAGAAAACTTGGACACGTTGTTTAATAACCGGGTGATTGGCCTACGCAACTTACAAGAGGCCAGCATATTTAAGATTCAAGCCGGTATCAAAGAGGCTGTTCGCCAGTATTTACACAGTCAAGAATTTACCGAATTTAACTCACCAAAGCTTCTGCCGCAGGCGACTGAAGGTGGTGCCGAAGTCTTCAAGCTGGATTATTTTGGCAAAGAAGCTACTTTGGCTCAAAGCGCTCAGTTTTACAAACAGATGATGGTTGGTGTTTTTGAGCGGGCTTATGAAATCAATCCAACTTACCGGGCTGAATTATCGGCTACAACTCGTCATATGACCGAATTCCTCCACATTGACGCCGAAATTGGTTTTATTGATTTTCAAGGTTTGCTGGGCGTGGTTGACGGCCTGTTGCAGTCGGTTACAAAAAGTATTTGGGAAACGCACGGTCCAGAGCTAACCAAGCTAAACGCGACACCAGCTAAGTTAGCTGGTAGTATTCCGCAATTGGCGCTTGCCAAGGTTCACGAACTTTACAGTCAGGCGACTGGTGAAAACAGCATTGGCGAAAAAGATATGCGACCCGACGAAGAAAAATGGGTCTGCGAATATGCTAAAAAGAATCTTGGTAGCGAAGCCGTCTTTATTACCGAGTGGCCAGCTGACGAAATGAAATTTTACCACCGCACGTCTGAAGCGGACTCATCAATCGCCGAACGGGCTGACTTAATCTTCAGAGGTGTTGAAATCGCTACAATTAGCATGCGCGAAAACCGTTATGACGTTTTGGTCAAGCAGCTTAAGGAAATTGCCGGTGGTAACCCCGAAGCTGACGGATTTAGGTATTACTTGCAAGCCTTTCGTTATGGTCTGCCGGTCCACGGTGGCTTTGGCATGGGCCTAGAGCGACTAACTCAAAAGATTATCGGTCTATCTAATGTCAAAGAAGCCTCTTTATTCCCACGCGATATCAATCGATTAACACCATAAGCCTATTCACAGCTAGTTCGCAGTATAATCGCTTTATAACTAACTAATCGGAATATTTTAATGTCACAACAGAATAAAGCGAAAATTGTCGGTTTGATTGTCATCGTGTTGCTTTCGACAGCGGCCACTACTGGTGTCGTGCTGGTCAAAAACGGTCGTAACAGTGATGCATTATCGTCAACTACGACTCAGCCTTCAGCAACCGCATCGACCTATGGCACTGCACAAACGACTAACACAACCACATCGACCTACAAAGACGGAGCCTATACGGCGCAGGGTAGTTTTTATACCCCCGACGGTACCGAGCAAATAGGTGTCACTATCAAACTTAGCGGCAACAATATCACTTCAGTATCAATTGATGATTCATCGATTTATTCGGGCACATCATTTGCCTACACTGAGCGCTTCATTAACGGCCTTAACTCGGTCGTTGTCGGTAAAAATATCGACAACGTAAATGTCGGTCGAATTTCAGGCGCATCACTAACGCCAATTGGATTTAACGCCGCCCTCGACACGATTAAGAGCCAGGCTAAAGCTTAAATTATGGAATTTGAGGCGATTGGAACCCACTGGTGGATTCAGCCGGGTAAGGTTGAGTTAGACGCACTCAAAATCAAGCAGACGATTGAGAAAATCGATAAAACTTGGTCACGCTTTAGGAATGATTCGATGGTGGCGCGCATAGCACAGACAGCTGGCACTTATGACCTGGCGGAACCAGACATCGAACTACTCAACTGGTATCACCAGCTGTTTGAGGCAACTGATGGCCTAGTGACACCACTAATCGGTCAGACTTTGTCGGATGCTGGCTATGATAAAGAATACTCACTAAGGCCCAAGGTAGCCATTCAGGCTACGCCGACTTGGAATGATATAATGTCGCTCGGCAAGACGTCACTGACAATCAAGCAACCTTGGCTAATTGATGTTGGTGCAGCCGGTAAGGGTTATGTGGTTGATGAAGTTGCGAAGCTGCTTAGCGGTAATTTTTGTGTTGATGCTGGCGGTGATATCAAAGTCGGGGATATCAAGATGGATATTGGCCTCGAGGACCCACGTGACCCGACAAAGCTAATCGGCGTAGCAACAGTTAAAGATGCGGCTATTTGTGGATCGGCCGTGAGTCGGCGCGCCTGGAAGGATTGGCATCATATTGTGAATCCAAAAACATCGCGGCCAGTCGATAATATTATCGCTACCTGGGTAATCTGCGATAGCGCCATACAGGCCGACGGCTTAGCAACAGCTTTATTTTTTGTCGCGCCTGATAAACTACAGCACTTGGCTGATTTTAAATACTGCATCATGTACAGTAACGGTAGTATAAAAGTTACCGATGATGAGACAATAAAAATATTTACGGAGAATAAATAAAGTGCGACGGTCAATCGAACGATTCATAGACAGCATTACAATGTACCGCGCCGTATTATACGGTTTATATTTGATGGTAGCAATGGCTATTGGCCTCAGTCTATTTGGCCAACTGAGTTTTACGCTTGGCAGTCTGATTGTGACACTTGTCGTTTTGTTAGTGGTATCATATGCCACGAATCGCTTATTTGCCTGGACTTTTTCGGCGCCGTATAACCCTGAATCATGGCAAATTACAGCCCTGATCATCTTCTTTTTGATATTTCCACAAAGCGACTTAAAGGGTTATTTGTATGTCGCTATCATTGCGGCTATCGCGATGGCGTCTAAGTATATACTGGCGATTCGCGGACGGCACATCTTTAACCCGGCGGCTGTCGCAGTCGTAATTGGCGGACTGCTTGGTGTTTTAGGGGCTACTTGGTGGATTGGCACCTTGTTTTTGTTACCAGTGGTTATGATAGTCGGATTTTTGTTGACCTGGAAATTGCGCCATTTTTGGATGGTTGGTACTTATATGTTTGTCAGTTTGGTGATGGCTGCGGTCTTAGCTAAAATCGGTGGTCACGATGCAGGTGAGGCTATCAAAGGGGCGATTACCTCTGGGCCAATGGTTTTTGCTGGTACGATTATGTTAACCGAGCCGCTGACTTCGCCGACAACCAAACGTGCCCAGGTATTCTTCGGCCTACTAGTTGGTGCTTTAACTGGTGGGCATTTGGGCTGGGTGTCTAAACCGGACGTGGCAATTTTGGTTGGTAACGTCTATGCCTTTATGCTTGGCGCCCGTCGCTCGATTAGCTTAACCTATGCTGGCAGTCGTGAATTAGCGCCGACAATACATGAATTTCTGTTTAAGCCGACGCATAAGCTAAAGTTTAAGCCAGGTCAGTATATTGAGCTAACTCTGCCGCATGCTGGCGCCGATGATAGAGGGGTGCGTCGGGTATTTTCGATTGCCTCGCGTCCTGGTGCCGAATATTTGCGTCTGGGCTTAGTTATGCCAGAGACTGGGCACGGTACCTTTAAGCAGACACTAGTCAACTTAAAGTCCGGCGCGCTAGTTAGGGCAACCCAGATTGGCGGAAGTTTCACTTTGCCGCGCAGTCGTCGAAAACCACTCGTTTTTGTAGCGGGCGGTATTGGTATTACGCCATTTCGGGCGATGCTAGACGATCTTATTGAAAAGGGCGAAAAGCACCAAGTTACTTTGTTCTATGCCGTGCGTCGCCAAGAACTGGCAGTCTACACGGACATTATCAGCCAGGCGATTCGTACGATTGGCCTCGTGGTAGTTATTGTCGTTGCTGAACCTTCAGCTGACTGGACTGGTGAAGCTGGCCGGCTAACAGTTGATACGATGGCTAAATACGTACCCGATTTAGCTGATTGTAAAATTTATATATCTGGTCCAAATGCTATGGTCCAAGATTTTCGGAGTGACCTGCGCAGCTATGCGGTTAACCCGCTTAATATTGTGACTGACTATTTTACGGGCTATTAGGTCGTAGACAACCCTGATATCCAGCAAAGCATAAATGGTATACTAAAACTAATGCAAGACAATCCATACACCGAAGTGCCGGCACCAATAGCAGTAGCTCCAGCGCCTCAGCTGGTCGTAGTTGAGCCAGCTCAAGGCCGTCCGTTTTTAGTTGTCTTTTTCTTTAGCTTTGTCTGGGGTGTTTTTGGAGTTGATCGATTTTATCTTGGTAAGATTTGGACCGGTATTTTAAAGTTTTTGACTTTTGGGGGTTTTGGCATTTGGGCAATGCTTGATTTGTCGCAGATTATGTCTGGTGCAATGCGCGACAAGCAGGGTAATGAGATGATTGATTATCTTCGATACAAAAAATTAGCTTCAAAAATAGTAAAAGTCTTTGCTGTTATCGTTGGCGTGACGATTATTCTGGTCGGCGTGGCCTTATTTTACGCAATCTATAGTATCGTTACACAGCTAATGCAAAACGGTGGTCTTAATGATCTGGTACCAGGTGGTTTACAGATGCCGAATATCAATCAGTTACTGGGTCTTTAGTATCGTTCTAGATTGACCAAAAACCCTCTTCGTTAGATAATGGGATGACATGACAATAGCAAAAAAAGCGGTTATCATACTTGGCATAGTTTTACTTGGCGCAGTGACGTCTATTAATATTGCTTCGGCCCAGGACACACCGATGACTGACGTGCAAATTAGTCAGATTAGGACCAGTTGTCTGAGTGCTAAGGGCACCATGACTCAGCTGCACGCCAACGACGCTCTACTAAGAGTCAATCGTGGTCAGATGTATGAATCGATGGCTACTAAGTTGATGACGCGCTTTAACGACCGTGTTGACAGTAACCACCTTAACTCCAAGTATCTTGTTTCGGTTACACAGGATTACAATACAGCGCTAACGACTTTCAGGAATGACTATCAGCTTTACGAAGAAAGCTTGTCGTCAGCCCTTAAGATTGACTGTACGAAAGAGCCAGTATCGTTTTATGACGCCGTGGCTGATGCGCGCACCAAACGCGCTCAGGTGCATAGCGATGTACTAAAACTGCACCAATACATTGATCAGTATAAAACAGCTTTTGATGAATTCGTAACTGGGCTGATGGACTTTACCGGGAGTGGTAACTAATGGATGAAAATATTAAGATCGAGGCTGTAGAGGCAGCTCAGCCAGCCTTGTCATTCTGGGATCAGCACCGCTACCTTTTGTTGATTGCGATCAGTATTGCCATCGCCATGTTCCTGACTGGCATTAGCATGGCACTATATAACAGCAGCGGTGCGGCGCAACTTGATTTGAGCCGACCCGGCGATAGTGCCGTTACTAGTCAGGCTGTCAAAAATGATAGCAATTTTGCCGATTACGCCAATACGGGCACGCTTGACAAATCTTCTATCGATGAATTTAGAAATCTTTATAACGCCCAGGCCACCAAGGCCAAGGCGGTCGATGCCTTTAGCAGCGATTCGCTTGATCCAGCCGCGCTCGAAATTAGCCAGCCTACTGCACCTTAGTAGTGGAATTTATTTATCTTCGCCAAGCTTCGTTCGTAGCCAACCGTCGATGGCGCCGGCGCCCATGCCAAGCACCATTTTGCCATCATTGCGCGCTTTCTTTATAACCGACCAAAGTCCATCGTTAAAGTCGGCAATATGAACGGCCGATTTATTGGTGATATTTTGAATTAAATCTTCAGGTTTAAGCACCGCTAACTTTGGGTTTTCGCGCGACAGGTAAGTCGGCAGCCAATAAACGGCTTCTGCTAGTTCGAACTGGTCGGTATATTGGTCGCGCAGTTCATGTTGTCGGATATTTTGGTGTGGTTGATAAACCAAAACGACATGGTCAGATTCTTCGCGGGCTAACTGCAAGGTAGCAGCTATTTCGGCCGGGTGGTGACCGTAATCGCTGTATAGATTATCGGCCAGTTTTTCAAAGCGTCGGTCGGTGCCTGGAAAGCTTGATAATATGTCAGTTGTATCTTGATTAATGCCAAGGCGCTTCAGGGCAATCTGGACTAATGTTGCATTGCGTCGGTTATGTAGGCCGCCAAGCTTAATATTTTCGTTAACCTGCAACGGTTCAATCAGGCTGACTTGGTTTTGTTCATAAAAGATTTCAGCATGTTGATCATCCCAGGCAAAGACTTGGTTGCTTTGTTTGGCGAATTGGCTGAAGGCCTCCAGATATTCCTCCGATGTCGGGTAGGTATCCGTATGATCATAATCGATTGAGGCTATAATCGACAAAAACGGCTTGAAATGCAGGAAGTTACGATCAAACTCATCGCATTCATAGATAAAGAAACGGCTGGCCGGATCAAACTGACCGCTTGGTCCAAAACTAATCGTCGTACCGATTGAATAACTCAGCGGCACGCCAAGTTGCTGCAATGTCCAAACCAGCATACCAGTAGTCGTAGTCTTGCCATGTGTACCGGCCACGGCGATTAGCTGGAGGTTCTTTTCACCGATAATGTGGGCGAGTAGTTCGTCGCGCTTGGCGATTTTAATGCCTAGCTTTCGGGCTAGCACCAGTTCGGGATGGTCGTCTGGTAGGGCGGCGGTATAAATCAGCCAATCGACGGGTTGTTTGTCGTGACAGGTTTGCAAAAACTCACCGTCTTGTTCGCCGATATGTATCTCGATGCCAAGCGCCATTAAACTATCGGTCATCAGGCTTGTCGTATTATCTGATCCAGCTACTTTGTAGCCGGCATCATACGCAATCTCAGCTAGGGGTCCAATGCCGACACCACCTATACCCGAAAAGTATATATTCATATCAATCAGTATATCACTTGCGGTAGGGGTATTTAGTATGGTCTAATAGACATAGTAATTGAAATAAAATAAAAATGTTTAGACGAACTATATACAAACTGCTTGAAAGACGACATTTCTGGAGATATGCCAGCTTTTCTGAGGTTGCTGAGTTGTACACCTCGCGCACCTTGCGTGTCATTGGTATTAATATTGCCTCCGGTTTTGCGTCGGTTTATTTGTATCAAACTGGCTATTCGCTAAGTCTAATTATGCTGTTTTGGCTGTGTTATTACATTTCAAATGTCATCATGAACTATTTATCGGCGCACATCATCGCCTATTTTGGGCCTAAGCACGGCACACTGTTTAGTAACCTGATTTACATACCGGCTATGGTGGCCTTGGGCCTGGTGCCAAATTACGGGTTTCGGGCGATTATAGTCTGGGGTGTACTGTCTTCGCTGTCCGCCTGCTTGTACCAACTTAGTTACTTAGTGGAGTTTTCTAAAGTTAAAAGCGTCGATCATGCCGGTAGAGAAATTGGTTTTATGAACATTCTTGAAAAAGTTTCGATCGGCATGAGCCCTGTTATCGGTGGACTGATTGCGCTATTTTTCGGCGCTCAGGCGGTGATGATGATTGGGGCAGTTATTTTCGCCTTTTCGGCCATGCCACTACTAAGGACGGTCGAGCAAACCAGGGTTCGTCAGCGCATTAACTTTCGCGAATTGTCATATCGAGTCTTCTACCGTAGTTTTATATCGCAAATTGGCATTGGCGTTGACGTGGTTGCAACCGGCACTGTCTGGAGCTTATTTATTGCCGCTGTCATTTTCCCAAATCTGTCCAATGCAATTTATGTCAGCCTAGGTGCTTTGTCGTCGGTGACGATTCTGGCGGCTGTTGGTGTATCTTATGCTTACGGCAAGTTGATTGACCGTAACCGTGGCGGTGACTTATTGAAAATCAGCGTCGTTATTAATTCGCTGGTTCACGCATCTAGGCCATTTGCTAACGGCATCGCCTCTATCGTCGGTACGAACGTGACTAATGAAATCGCGACGACTGGTATTACGATGTCGTATATGCGTGGTACGTTTGATACGGCCGACTTATCGGGACATCGAATCGTTTACCTCTCAATTATGCAGATATTTGCCTCTTTTGGGGCGATTATAGCTTGTGTGGCTTTACTGGTGAGTTTATCGATGTTTGGCGACGCTGGGGGACTTAGAGTCTTTTTCTTGATAGCCGCCGCCGGTGTTCTCTTAACTGGCACCGCACATTTTCACCTCTATAAAAAATAGTCCTTATGTTATACTAATCTTAGTATTGATGGTGGGGTTTAGGTGGCTGACAAACGGCGAGTAGAACGAAATATAAGGCAACTGCAACGGATTAAAACGTGGCAGTTAGTTATTTTGTTTATTCTATCCTGTTTTGTGTCGGCGACGTTCCTACGACTTAATAATATTGGCATGGTTGAGCGACGTGCGGCCGTATTGTCCGCTGACGATGCCGGAAACAGCGAAACGACCATTAACAGATTGTATGATTTACAACGCTATATTTCAGCTCACATGAACACCGACATGGGTAATAACTTCAGTTTGGAATCCAGCTACAAACGCGACTACCAGGCGGCTCTCGACGCAGCCGCTAACGATAGCAATCCGAACGGCAATATTTATAAAAAAGCACAGGAAGTATGCGCTCCGCAGTTTACCCGATATTCATACGCCTATCTGCAATGTACTACTGGAGAATTGGCTAAATACCCAGCGGCTAGCGATCCGGCCTCGTCCGTAAAGGAGCCATTAGTAAACACATACCGACACACCTTCGTATCACCCCTCTGGTCACCTGATTTTGCCGGTTGGTCGGTCCTGATTAGCCTTATGCTGGCAGTCATGATTGTTGTTCGCTTGGTGGCTATTGGGATCCTTCGGGCTGTATTACACCGGCACTACAAAAGCATCTAACTGTTGACAGGGGACGACACAAGCTGTAATCTAACTCTCGTATAGCACTAATAGGAGGTTATAAGAACAATGGCTTACAGTCACAAAAACTCAAAGGGCGTCACATACTACCTACATAGCACAGAAGTAACTCTACGTGGTGGTAAACCACAAACTATCTTCTTTTTCGCAAAGGTAGAGAAGAACGCAAAAGGCCAACCAGTTGACCTTCCAGCAGATCGCGTTGTTAAAGAAAACCCACGCAACGGTTTCCTAACTGTCTCAAAGAAAAAATAGTCTAAAAACTATATTGCAACATAAGCTTGTTTGGTAGTATGATATAACCAAACAAACAGGTGCCAAAAGGCCCCCCTCATCGGGGGCCTTTTTTGTGCCAAGGGGTCTAAATGTAGTAGAATATACGTATATGTCTAATATGGTAGAAGTGCGTAATCTCAAGAAGCGTTACGGTGACAAACAGGCGGTCGACGGCGTCAGCTTTAACGTTAAAAAGGGTGAAATCTTTGGCATCCTTGGTCCAAACGGTGCCGGCAAAACGACGACCCTTGAGATGATGGAGACCTTGCGCTCGATTGATGAAGGTACGGTTTTAATCGGTGGCATCAACGTTGCCGAGCAGCCTGACAAAATCAAATATATTATCGGCGTTCAGCCTCAGTCACCGGCCTTTCAAGACAAAACTAAGCTAACCGAAGTAATTGAGATGTTCGCGGCTGCATACGGTGAGCGGGTTGACCCAATGGCCTTCCTGCGTGACGTCGATTTACAGGATAAGGCCAGCAGTTACGTCGAAAGTCTATCTGGTGGCCAAAAACAGCGCCTCAGCATCACTACAGCCCTTGTACACGGCCCCAAGGTATTTTTCCTAGATG
>DAIOXF010000002.1:0-13843 GCA_036758105.1 Candidatus Saccharimonadota bacterium
AATTTTAGGCTGGGTCAAACAAGACGCTCTAGCGCTCGGCTATAAATCAGTCCTAAGCCTTATCGATAAAGTTAATAAACCACTCGACCCAAGCATGGACCCAGTGCAACAGGTCCTAAACACCAACCAACAGGTTCGCAATAACGACTTAACAATTGCTTCAAAAACTGGTAAAAAAATGATGACTTCACTGGTCGTTTCACCGGTTGGCGAGATGGGATCGGGTGTGATTATAGTTTTTCGCGATATCACCAAGGAAAAGGCCGAAGAGCGCGAACAAGCCGAATTTATCAGCACCGCAAGCCACGAAATGCGCACGCCAGTAGCCTCAATTGAAGGCTATTTAGGCTTAGCGCTTAACCCTCAAACTGCCCAAATCGACGATAAGGCACGCGACTTCATCATGAAGGCACACGAAGCCGCTCAGCACCTTGGCCGGCTGTTCCAGGACCTACTAGACGTCTCTAAGGCCGACGATAGGCGCCTGGCTAACAATCCAAAGGTAGTTGATATCGTGACCTTTACGCACGATATCTTGCAAGGCTTCAATCAAAAAGCCACCGACAAAGGTTTACATCTAAAGTTTAACCCGATTCCAGACGACGGATCGCGTCATATTGCGCCGGTTTATCACATTAACCTCGACAATGACCACGTTCGTGAAATTATCGACAACCTAACTGAAAACGCAATCAAATACACACCGGCTGGTGAGGTTGTAGTTGATATTAGCGGTACTGAAGACAAGGTAGTTGTTAGTATCAAAGATAGTGGTATTGGCATTCCAAACGAAGATATGCCACATCTATTTCAAAAGTTTTATCGCGTCGACAATGTCGATACCCGAGAAATCGGTGGCACCGGTCTTGGCCTGTATTTATGTCGTCGGCTCGCCGAAACTATGGGTGGACGAATTTGGGCCGAAAGTGAATACAAAAAGGGGAGCACCTTCTATCTAGAATTGCCTCGTATTAGCTCCCAGGAGGCTGCCGAGGTTGCCGAGCAACAAGCACAAGCCATTCAGGCTGCCGCTGTTCAGGCGACCGCTCAAGCTGTTACCGGACCATCTACCTTCGGGTCGGACCAAACTGCAGCGCCAGTTACGCCGACACCAGCTACACCGACTGGTGATCCGCAGCCAGCAACGACCGTTCCAAGAGGTGAAAGCTTAACCCCAGAACAAATCGCCGCCCATGTCGCGCAGCTTAAGGCTATGGTTCAAGAACAGCAATCAACAGGCACCACCGAACAAGCTCAGGCGGCACCACCAGTCGCGCCGACCATGCCACCAACCACCGAACGCTCTGCTGGCGTTACGATTCCGCAGCGCAACATAACACAACCACCTCAATAAGCACAAGAACTATAGTAATTTTAAATGCCCTCGGGTACAATAAAGGTAATTATGACAAAAATCCTGCTAGTAGAAGATGACAAAAGCTTACGCGAAATTTACGGAGTTAGGCTTCTTGCTGAGGGTTACGATATTGTATCCGCTGGCGATGGCGAAGAAGCCCTTGCTATGGCTATTAAAGAACGCCCGCAACTGATTGTTAGTGACGTAATGATGCCAAAAATTAGCGGCTTCGACATGCTCGATATCTTGCGCAGTACTAGTGAAACCAAAGATATCAAAGTTATTATGATGACCGCACTCAGTAGTGAAGACCAGCGTGCCCGTGGTGAAGCCCTTGGCGCCGACCGTTATTTAGTTAAATCCCAAGTTGGCATCGAAGATGTTGTCCGCACCGTCCATGATGTCCTCGGCGACAGCTTAGCACCAGCACCAAACCTAGCTCAGGCTTTTGGCGCACCAGCCCCGTCGGCCGTTACGCGCCAAGCGCCAATAATGCCTCAGCGACCAGCCGCACCTGTTGCACCACAAGCCTACCAAATGCCAACACCGACAGTGCCGGTTGCAGGCCCATTACCACAGCCAACCGCACCTGTTGCACCTACACCACAGCCAGCTCCACAGTATCAGGCACCAGTGGTGGCGCCAGTATATAACCCAACGCCTCAGCCTGTCGCGCCAGAAGCAGTACCGGCCTACCAAGTGCCAGCGGCACCGACCAACCCATTACCACAGCCAACCGCACCTTTTAGCACACAACGACCGGCCTCGCTTGGCGATCGCGTTATTCATCCGCTAACCGACCAACCACCAGCTGTTGATGTTGGTGATTTGATTAACCAAGAACTAAGTGGCACAACGATGCCACAGGTGCCAATTGCACCAGCACCCCAACCAGGCGTTCCGCCAATGACAAATGAATTTCAGATTCCGCCAACCCCTCAAATCTAGTTTTGCCATCTGCTATACTGATAACCATGCCAACCGATGAACAACTTCGCCTAAATAAACACCTTGCCTTACAGCTAGGCGTTTCTCGTCGTGAAGCCGACAATCTAATTAGCCAGGGTAAAGTGGCGATTAATGGCAGTGTGGCGAAGCTCGGCGCCCGTTTTTTTGCAAATGACAAGATTATTGTCGACGGCCAGCCGCTTGGGGTCGATGTTGCTTATCAATATCTCGCCTTTAACAAGCCAGTCGGCTATGTTTGCTCACGCCGTCAGCAGGGCGATAACCCAACTATTTATGGCCTTATCCCAGCCAAATATCACCATTTAAAGCCAGTGGGGCGCTTGGACCGTGATAGTAGTGGCATTATTTTGCTAAGCAACGACGGCGATTTTGCCTTTGCTATGACACATCCCAAATTTGCTAAAACAAAAATCTATAATGTTAGCCTAGACCACGACCTGGCGCCACTTCACCAACAGATGATTAGTGATTATGGCGTTAACCTTGAGGACGGCAACAGCCTGCTCCAGCTCGAGCGAGTGAATGACCTTGATAGGAAAGAATGGATTGTCACTATGAAAGAGGGCCGCAACCGTCAAATTCGTCGCACTTTTGACAGCCTAGGCTACAACGTCGTCGCGCTACATCGCACCAATTTTGGTAATTATGCAGTCGGTGATATAAAGCCCGGTGAGTTTGAAATCGTCGATATTCGCTAGGTGATATATTACCCTATCTGGACCCTTAAAAGTCTGGTTGCGCTTATGCTCGCAAAGATAACCCATCTCTGTTATAATTACGTCTAGTTATGGCTTCAAAACTTCCTACAGTTGCGATTATTGGTCAAGCGAACGTCGGTAAGAGTTCGCTTTTTAATCGTCTCGTCCGTTCTCACCAGGCGATCGTCGCCCGTGAAGCCGGTACGACTCGCGACAACGTCCTTGGGCGTGTCGAGCACAATTACCACCAGTTCTGGCTAGTTGATACCGCCGGCCTAAAAGACGCTGCCGATGAGTTTGAAGCTTCCATCCAAGATCAAATTACCGAAGCCGCTGACGCCGCTGATGTTATCTTGGTAGTGGTCGACAGCACCCAATATGTCAGCGACCAAGACCGCACAGTTGCTAAAAAGGCTTTGCGAAGCAAAAAGCCAGTCATCTTGATCGTTAATAAGACCGATCTTAAGGAAAGCTTGCCAAGCGACGAATTTAAGCGCCTGGGCATCAAAGAAATTATCCGCACCAGTGCCGAGCACAACCAGGGGACTAATACCGTTCTAGACGCCGTTGTTGCCCTGATTCCGGCCAAAAGCGAAGAAGTACCCGACAATGTCCTACGCGTTTCCCTAATTGGCCGTCCAAACGTCGGTAAAAGCTATTTGTTTAACACCTTAGCTGGTAAACAGCAAGCGATTGTCGCCAATGTCGCCGGTACAACCCGCGACGTCAACCGCATCGCCGTCCGTTATGGCGCCCGTGATATTGAAATTCTAGATACCGCCGGTATGCGTAAGCCCGGCAAGCAAGAAGTCGGTATCGAAAAGTTTAGCGTACTACGTACTTTGCAAGCAATTGAAGAGAGCGATGTTTGTTTCCTCTTGATGGACGTCAACGAGCTTAACACTCAGCTTGACCAACGCCTAGCCGGTATTATCGACGAAGCTGGTAAAGGAATGGTGCTTGTCATCAGCAAATGGGACAGCGTTGAAGATAAGGATGCCTATACTCGCGATGATTTAGCTCCAAAAATCTCTAATACCTTCAAGTTTACTCCTTGGGCACCGCTAATCTTCACGAGTAGCGTCACTGGCCAGAATGTCACCAAATTGTTTGATTTAGCCCTTGATATCGACGCTCGTCGCAAGCAAGAGTTTAAGACCCGCGAACTTAACGACCTATTGCAAAAACTTATTCAACGTCATCCGCCAGCCGGCCTTAAAAACACGCATCCAAAACTGCGTTACATCGTCCAGACCGACGTTTCACCACCATGGTTTGTGATTTACGGCAGCAACCTGAAGTTTATTCACTGGAGCTACAAACGCTACCTAGAGCGCCATGTACGCGAAACTTTCAGTCTTGCCGGTACCCCAATTAGGTTCAGCTTCCGCGACGAAAAGCAGATTAAAGCCAATCGCGAAAAAGAGCAGCTTCAAAAAGAAAAGCTCGCTAAAAAACCCAAGTCAACTGATACACCTGAGCTTTAGACCTTCACCACAAATAGCCGTGTATTATGAAACATATAATACGTATCATCAATGGTTTAGAATGGTAGTATATGAAAATCGTTTTTGCCCAAGGCAATCCGGGACAAACCTATAACCACACCCGTCACAATGTCGGGTTTTTTGTGCTCGATAAACTGGCTAACTTAAGTAGCCTAAACTGGTCAGAAAAAGCCAAATTTAAAGCCCTAGTCGCCGAGACCTTGATAGCTGGCGAAAAAGTACTACTGGTCAAACCAACTACTTTTTATAACGAGACCGGTATCAGTGCTCGTAAACTCGTCGATTTTTATAATATTGATATCGCTACGGATTTTCTGGCCGTCCACGACGATTTGGCGTTGCCGTTTGGCACTATCAGGACCCGCCGGCAGGGAAGTGATGCCGGCAATAATGGCATCAAGTCGCTTAATAGTCATCTTGAACCTGACTACCACCGAATTAGGATTGGCGTCTGGAACGAGTTACGCAATCAAAGCAATGACGCCGATTTTGTACTGTCACGTTTTAATAAAGACGAGACCGAGCAGCTTGAAAAAACCATCACACCTCACGTTATTGATCAGATTGAGAAGTTTTGCGCAGCCAAACTCGAAATCACTAGTCATAAGATATAAAAAACTCCCCATTTATTGGAGAGTGTGTCGAGGGTGGCAGGCGAGTCATTTCTGACTCTGCCTGCCACCCGTTGGGGCAGTCCAGCGCATCGGCTAGACCACCGGACCGTCGCCTTTGACGGCTTTGGTGTTTCCGTGCGTCTTCCGACGCGCGCCCACCAGCTCGGCGATACCCCCAAACGCCACGCCCGTTACACCGATCGACATCAATACAGTGTAGACCAAGTCGTCACCAAAGTGACTCCACAGCACGGCCAGAATAAACAAGCCGCCGCACGCTATGAGGGCATTGATGACCTTGTGCGTCCAGAGATCAACGACGAACAAGAACACGAGCACGATGGCCAGCAGTGTAAGAATGACGTAAATCAACAAGCTAGCCACGATAGGCTCCGTTCGGATTGTATTTATACGCTCATGCCGATTGCACGAGATATACACATAATACTACATTCTGCTATTTTTGTCAATACCTTAAGCATTTTAACTAAAATTTTTCCAAATAAAAAAGCGCCAGGTAAGGGTGGGCATCACCTGGCGCCGTTTTACCCTTTAACCCACCCAGGGGGCAAGCGTAACGGTCTCGATCAAATCGCAGATGTTCGCTGGTTAAAGGGATTAGTATACACGCAATGTTTAATGTTACCTAAGTGGAGGGTAGTTACTTGGGGTAACGCATTGCGCATAACCTAACGTTTGCGGCCAGTATATTGAATATTGCTGGACCGCTGTTAGAATAGGGGGTATAAGGTGCTTTTGGTTAATCTCGCAATGTAACCAATCATTCCTGATATTAGCACGTCTTTGACATAATGTCAATACTTACCGACATAAATTGCATGGAAATCAATAGCACGTCACCTCTGGACTATAAATGCTTAAGCTATTAGATACTATTGCCAAAAACCAGAAAGATTACGTTTCACTGGAAAACTGCCAAATAACCGTTTAAAGTCGGTGGCGATTGTCGGCTCGCACAAACTGAGCAACTAAGGTAAAGAGGTATCTTATCGACTAAGTTACGAACTAGCCAATCTAGAAATCAGTGGACCCTTCGATAATTTGCATTTTACAAATGCCAAGGACTTGCGTACAATAACGCACTGTGTTTAGCTGAACTAAACCACAACCAATTTATGAAAAACTTAGTCATCGTCGAGTCACCAGCCAAAGCCAAAACTATCGAGAAGTATCTCGGCGGTGATTTTAAGGTGTTATCGAGCGTCGGCCACATTCGTTCAATTGCCAAGAAGACCAAAGACGGCACGCCGCCGATTGATGTCAAGAATGGCTTTAAGACCACTTACGAAATTGATTCCGAAAAGAAAAAGACAGTCGCCGAGCTGCGCAAAGCCGTCAAAACGGCCGAAACTGTTTGGCTAGCAACCGATGAAGACCGCGAAGGGGAGGCAATTGCCTGGCATCTTTGCGAGGTCCTAAAACTCGATACAGCTAAAACTAAACGAATTGTTTTTCACGAAATTACCAAAGAGGCAATCACCGAGGCGGTTAAAAACCCACGCACAGTAGATATGAATCTGGTTCAAGCTCAACAAGCCCGTCAAATTCTTGATCGGATTGTTGGTTTTGAACTTTCGCCGGTTGTCTGGCAAAAAGTCCCCGGCGGTAAATCAGCCGGTCGTGTCCAGTCACCAGCCGTCCGTTTACTAGTCGAAAAAGAGCGTGAAATCGAAAAGTTCGAAGGCTCAGCCGAATTTAAAGTCACCGCTGAATTTATCGCGGGTGATGCAACCATGAAGGCCGAACTACCAAATCGCTTCAAGACCGAAGATGAGGCTAGGGCATTCCTGGAATCCTTAATCAATGCCAGCTTTAAAGTCAGTAAAATTACCACCAGCCCGAGTACGCGCAATCCAGGTGCGCCATTTACAACCAGTACCTTGCAACAAGAAGCCAATAGCCGACTAGGTTTTGGCGCCCGCGCCACTATGTCATCTGCTCAAAAGCTTTACCAAGAGGGTAAAATTACCTATATGCGTACCGACTCGGTCAACTTGAGTGGCCAGGCTTTGTCGCAAATGACCCAATATATCAACAGTGAATTTGGCGAAAATTATCACCAAATAAGGACGTTTAAAACAAAGTCTAGCAGTGCTCAGGAAGCTCACGAAGCGATTCGACCGACTAATATCGCCCTCGAGCGTGGTAGTAGTAACGAATACGACCAAAAACTATACGACTTGATTCGTCGCCGTGCCCTGGCCAGCCAAATGGCGCCAGCTAAGCTTGAAAAAACCGTCGTCACTATCGAAATATCAACCTCTTCCGATGTATTTGAAGCCAAGGGTGAAGTTATTATTTTTGATGGTTTCTTAAAAGTTTATGGCGGTAGTAAAAAAGATGCTGAAATTTTGCCAGCTGTTAAGTCAGATGATTCCTTGCCGCTAACTCAAGCTGGCGCCCGCCAAGTTTTTGCCAGGCCACCAAGCCGTTATAGCGAAGGTAGCTTGGTCAAAAAGCTCGAAGACCTTGGTATCGGCCGCCCATCAACCTACGCCACCATTATTAATACCGTGCAGGTCCGCGGTTATGCTGAAAAGGGTGAGACCGAAGGTTCGCCGCGCGAAGTTGTCGTTTTATTACTTGATGGCAATGAGGTCAAGCGCGAAGTTGTCCAAGAAAAGACCGGGTCAGATCGTGGCAAGCTGATACCGACCCCAAGCGGCGAGGTAGTTAGCGATTTTCTGACTAGTAACTTTTCACAGGTTGTCGATTACGACTTTACAGCCCATGTTGAAGAAGAGTTTGACCAAATTGCAAGCCACAAGCTGGCTCGCAATGACATGCTCAAGGAGTTTTACAATCCATTCCACAAATTAATCGAGCAATCAAGCGATATTAAAAGGTCCGATACAGCTAAAGTCCGCGAACTTGGCACCGACCCTAAGACCAACAAGCCGGTTTACGCTCGCTTTGGCCGCTTTGGACCAATGTTGCAGCTGGGCTCAAACGAAGACGCCGATGACAAGCCGCAGTTTGCTCCAATGCCGGCTGGCAAGAAAATTGAAACCGTCACATTGGACGATGCCTTGCATGCCTTTAAGCTACCACGTCTTGTCGGCCAAACCCCAGATGGTTTGCCGATCAAAGCCAACATCGGTCGTTTTGGACCATATATTCAGGTTGATAAATTGTTTGTTAGCATCAAGCCACTTGACCCCCACACCGTCACGCTGAGTGAGGCGATGGAACTTTATAACGCCAAACTAAAAGGTGATGCCGAGAAAAATATTGCCAATTTTAGTGATGGCCTAAAGGTGCTGCGTGGTCGTTTTGGACCATACGTCACCGATGGCACCAAGAATGCCAAAATTCCAAAGGGTACCGACCCAGTTTCAATTACTCATGACCAGGCCAAAGAGATGATTGCCAAAGCACCAGCTGCTAAACGTCGCCCCATGAGAGGCCGCGCCGCGCCAAAAACCGCGACCAAACGACGTACAACTAAGAAATAGAGCCACCTCGGCATCGATAGTTTTCCACATCATACAACAAGGTCAATATATAAAAAGTCCCATAACACTGTTTACAAGACATGTCTATTTCATGCTATAATGAGTTTAAGTAGCCATGGTGTTGACATTATATATAATTTCTTATATAATCACATCTAGATACATATAAAAATCTTAAAACTCAAGGTGTGGCTGAGAGTAAAAGGCTGAGATAAATGAGTGAAAAGAACGACGCAGAACCATCAATTGACCTAAAGTCTGGTATTACCGAGATTCTGTCGATTATCGACCAAGAACGTGAGCGTGAAATTATCACTCGTCGCTTTGGTCTTTATGACCGTCGCGAAACACTTGAGCAAATAGGGGAGTTATTGGGAATCACCCGTGAACGCGTCCGACAGCTTGAAAAAGCGATAATTATTCGCCTTAAAATTGCTGCCGACGAAAACAAAATAGCATCAGTTGCTAGCTTTGAAAAAATCTTTATCCGCAACCTAACAGAGTTGGGGCGCATTGCCCGTGTTCAGGATTTGACCGACCACTTAATGGGCCGCACTACCGATCAACGTGAGCGTGCCCACGTCGCTTTTATTGCAGAACTTGCACCAAACCTGACCGTCGTAGACGAGAATGACAATTATTTTCACTCTGCCGGTATCGCTGAATATGGCGACGATAAAAAGATTAAAAACGAAGTCGATGAAATCGTCAAAGTTATTAAAAAGCACGGCGAGCCACTTACTGTCGAGCAGATTCACGATCAACTTTCCTACGAGCACCCTTCACACATCCGCGCCCTTGCCAGCGTCAGCAAGTCATTAGCTCACCTCAAAGATAACTGGGGCCTAATCAAATGGCCAACCGTTAATCCAAAGAATATTCGCGACAAGATCTATGTCATTTTGGCAGAAAAGGGTAAACCAATGCACTTTTCCGAAATCGCCAAATCAATCAAGGCCAGCAGCTTTAAACGAAAAGATGTTACTACCCAGGCGATTCACAACGAGCTAATCAAAGATAGGCGCTTTGTACTAATCGGTCGCGGCATCTACGCCTTGGACAGTTGGGGTTTTAGCAAAGGCACCGTATCAGATATCATCGTCGACGTTCTACGCAAATCTGAAACACCACTGCACCGCGACGAAATCGTCAAGCGCGTCCTTAAAAGCCGCCAAGTTAAAGAAACTACAATTTTGCTTAACCTGCAAAGTAAACCTCAGTTCAAACGCGTCGCCAAAGCAACTTACTCACTTGCTGAAAAATAATTGACTGGCGTTGCCAACTAGCGCGAGAGGTGAGACAATACAGGAGTATATATGGGCATTATCTCAACACTGATTAACTTCCTCTTGCAATGGTATATTTCATTCCCGTTAGTTTTGATACTGGCGTATCTAACGTGGCGTAATTATCGCAAGATTGACACCATCCGAGACGTAGTCGAGAGCGACCTTTTAGTCCTCGAGATTCCAAAGGCTAACGATAAAAGTGAGCTTGCCGCCGAGCAACTTTTCGCCAGTTTGCACGGTATTTTTCGTGATAAAGAAGAGTTAAAGCTAAACGGTGGCGTTCAAGAGCATCTAAGTTTTGAGATTGCGTCTGTTAATGGTCAAATCCGCTTTTATGCCTGGGTGCCACGCACACTACGTAGTTTCGTCGAAGGCCAGATTTACTCGCAATATCCAACTGTCCAAATTCACGAGGCAGACGAAGATTATGTCGCCCACGAAAGGCAACACAGCGTCGTCTATAGCTCTGAGATCACGCTAACCGACAATGATATGCTGCCAATTAAAACTTTTCAAAACTTTGAGGTTGATCCGCTAGCTGGTATTACCGGCACCTTAGCCAAACTCGAATCCACTGGCGAGGAAGTTTGGATTCAGGTTCTAGCCCGACCAATCGCCGATGACTGGCATAAGAATTCAGACAGCTGGGTAGCTGGCGTGAAAAGAGGTAAGTCAACGTCACTACTTAGTGGCAATGCCTTTACATGGCTTACCAGCCTAGTCGAAGCCTTATGGAAACCACCTGAAGAAGGGAAGCCAACTGGATCAAGCACCCCAGAACTATCTGATCGCGATAAAACCCGTATCGCCGAGGCTGAAAAGAAAGCGACCAAGCTTGGCTATGAAGTCAAGATTCGTCTAGCATACCTGGGCGAAAGCACCACTAACGCCCGTCTTCGTATGCAGGCGATTGTTGGTACCTTTAAACAATACAACAGCACCAACCTAAATGGCTTTAAGATGTCACTCGCTAGTTTTGATAAACAAGATTTGGCCAGGTATCGCAATCGAACATTTAATGACCGCGGCTATATCTTGAATATTGAGGAGTTAGCCAGCGTCTTTCACTTGCCACACACCAACGTCGAGACGCCTAATATTGTTTGGGCTAGTAGTAAGACGGCCGAACCACCAGCAAAACTACCGATTATCACTGGCAACAACGCCATTGATGAGAATATCAGCGCCTTTGGTCTAACCAACTTCCGCGGCATTAATCATCAGTTTGGCATGTTACGTTCCGACCGATCACGTCACGTCTATATCATCGGTCAGACTGGCGCCGGCAAATCTGGAACGCTTGAGCTATTTGCCTTAAGTGACATTTTTCATGGGCACGGCTATGCCATTATCGACCCACACGGTGACTTTGCAGTTAATAATATGCGCTTCATTCCAGGTTCGCGTCTAAATGACGTCGTCTACTTTAACCCGGCCGACACGGCTTATCCACTTGGTTTTAACCCATTAGAGGTGACAAATCCCAGCCAAAAGACAAATATTAGCTCCGAGGTAATCGGTGTCTTAAAGCGCATGTTTGGCGAGTCATGGGGCCCCCGTTTGGAATATATCTTGCGCTACACGATACTAGCTCTACTTGACCGCCCAACAACCACAATGCTTGATATCACACGCATGCTAACTGATAAGAAATTCCGCCAAGAAACCCTGACGTATTGCCAGGACACGGTTGTATTAAACTTTTGGAAAGTCGAGTTTGCTAGTTGGAATGACAAGTTCGTCTCTGAAGCCATCGCGCCAGTCTTAAACAAGGTTGGTGCCTTTACGGCCAACCCAATTATCCGCAACATCATTGGTCAGCCAAAAAGTACCTTTAACATTCGTCAAATTATGGACGAGGGCAAGATTTTAATCGTCAACCTCTCAAAAGGCTTAATCGGTGAGGATAATGCTGCCATCCTGGGCGCCTTTATGGTTACCAAGATCCAACTGGCCTCGATGAGCCGCAGCGATATCGAACACATCGAAGACCGTCGTCCTTTCTATCTCTACGTCGATGAGTTCCAAAACTTTGCCACCGATTCGTTTGCGACAATCCTTTCCGAAGCCCGCAAATATGGCCTTAATCTAACCGTTGCTAACCAATATATTAGCCAGATGACCGATACCGTGCGTGACGCTGTCTTTGGTAACGTCGGCACCATGATATCGTTCCGCGTCTCGGCCGATGATGCACCGATTCTGGCCAAGCAATTCGAGCCACAATTCGAGCCAGTTGACCTACTGCAGATGCACAACCGTCACTTTATTATCAATATGGTGATTGGCGGCGAAAAAGCGCCGGCCTTTAGCGCCACGACCTTAACCCTGCCAATCCCACAGATTGATAACACTGGTAGAATTATCGAAAATACCAGGCGTACTTACAGCCGCTCCAGGGCCGATATTGAGCAAGAGATTAGTGCTGCTATTCAGCCGCCAGAACACCTTCAGAAGGCCCCACAATCGCAAGCACAAGCCAAGCAGTGGCCGACACATTCTGGTGCCCAAACAGCCTATAGCCAGCCAGTTGCGGCAACCGATAATACTAGTTCACCGGTAGAGCAGGGGATAGAAGCACCCAAGAAGCGCAAGCGGACCCGCTCTCATAAAAAGAAGACTTCTGACGAGGCTGAGGCCCAATCTACGGCCCAAGATACTTCAACTAGTCAACCGATTGAACAAGTGCAGCCACACGACATACCAACTCCTGTCGCCGCCACTCCTGACGATAGCGTACTTCGCGTCCATTAAGGGACTACCTGCTCGCTAAATTTTTATAAATACATAGCGAAAAGTAATAGAACATAACTAGAACATGGATTAAATGATCCAATTGTTGATATATACGATATTGGTGCTAATATTCATAGTAATCAATAATATATAGCCAAAGCCTAAATTATGGCAGTTAGGTCTAAATAGGACATGGCATAAAGCAAACGTAGTAGCTAAACAAACGAAAGGCTACGAAAATACGAAACGCAGGCCGAGCTAGGTGAATTGCCATACATATTTATGAATATAGATTATGCGTCGCACAATGTATATTTTACGACATTAGATATTGCTAACAAAGATGACTTACTATGTGTCTTCATTAATGCCAAAAAACAGATATATAGCTATGCGGAGTAGTAATACACTTGTCGTATGACTATGCATACTGTTATTTACTTATATTATTTTTAAAATTATTTATCATATGTCACATGACTACACGCACGAATGGATCAACCATGCCGGAGAGCGTTTTTTACTACGTATGGTTATCCACATGTTGCCATGCGGCATTTGCTTTTTATAAAAAATATTTCACTACTCCTCTACTCGCTCTTATAATTAAATTTGATTTATTGTATTTTTTGTGTTTATATATAGTTTTTCTTCTCCGGCCGGTTTGATCAATTTATAGAACATAAATAGAACACGGTAGTGAGGCAGGGGGTACTCACCTATAAATCAGTTCTATAAGTAAAAAGCTTTGCCGCTAACACGTACATCGACGTAAGATGGCTTAAGGCCGTGACTAGTTAAATAACCTAACGCTTTCGACATATCTTCTATCTGCTCCCCCACCGGGCGATCGATTGATAATTTTACAAGTGGCGTCACGCCATTAATCTTAATTTCTAGCTGACGAGTGGTATTCTGTGGAATAATAGCTTGGGTCACAATATAGCCACTGTTCTTTGATAAAGCCACCACGCGGCCCACAAAGCCAAGGAAGCGGTTACTAGCTATAGCCGAGCCTTGTTGGACGCTAATGCCACTTTGATCAACAATTTCGACGTCAGGATTGGCGTAGTAGTTACGATCAAAAGCGATGCCGTGCGAATCAACAAAGTACTCCTTGTTACTAATCGTCCATCCAGCCACAGGACGACGCATCATCAGACCAATGTCCGTATTACCAATACCGCCCGAACTAA
>DAIOXF010000003.1:0-13783 GCA_036758105.1 Candidatus Saccharimonadota bacterium
TTTACCTGCCCATACCCGAGCCCGCTAACAACCATAACTGACGTTGATGTGGTCGTAAAATATAACACACCTCAACAATCTGTCGAATATGAGACCTATGTTAATCGGTAAGTTATTTTCAAAAAAGACGCAAAAAGGCTTTACTATCGTAGAGCTGTTAATCATTGCGCCAATCGTCATTTTGGTAATTGGTGCATTTATATCCGTTATCGTTAATATGACCGGCGAGGTTTTGATGGCTCGCGGCGCCAATTCGATGGCGTACAATATCCAAGACGCACTTAATCGCATCGAGGCCGACATCAAGCTCAGCACCACCTTTCTTTCGACCAACAACGTCACGCTGACATCGCCACAGGGATATGATGACGGCACAGCAGCTTTTCATAATGTCAGCGCCACCAACAGTGACGAATTAATCCTAAATACACTGGCGACAACTGGCAATCCGCTGTCGGTAACCAGTGGCGTCGTCTATTTAACAGGACAGCCGAATGCATGTAACAGTACGCAGATTAGCCAAAACAAACCACTAACTTTGAACGTTATATATTTTGTTAAAAACAATACACTTTGGCGCCGGGTCGTCATCCCGTCAAATTATCAAACGGCAGGCTGCTTAGTGCCATGGCAACAGCCAGGCTGTAACCCGGCCATTATAACTAACCAGACAATGTGCCAAGCGCAGGATGAAAGGCTAATTGATAATATCAACCCAGGTGATTTTGATATACAATACTTCAACTCAGCTAACGCCAACGCGGCCGACACCGCCAGCTCAAGCACCTCACAGACAGACGCTCAACGCACCATATCACTGCAAGCTGACACGACTGTTATAGCGTCTATCAACATGACCAATACAATTGCTGGTCGAAGCGTCAATCAAAGCGCGTCAATTAGAGCCACTAAACTCGACGTTAACGCGTCAACCATAGCGGTCGTTACGCCACCAACTGCGGTGCCGGTCGCCCCAACGGTTACAGCCACATTATCGATACCTGATAACATTGTCTTTTCATGGGGACGCGTCACTTCGGCCACCAGTTATACGATTAACTACAGCATAGCCGGTGGCTCCTACGTAGCCGGAGCTACTAACCAAAACATTACATCCTATACTGTTCCTGCTACTCGTGGTCAAATAGTATGCGCCAACGTTTATGCCAACAACAGCGTCGGCTCATCACCGGCTGGATCAGCCTGTGCTACTGTCCCTAACTGGTACGCATATAATTATCAAAATTCCTGGACAGATTATGCCAACACCTACGCAACAGGTGCTTATACAAAAACTAGTACTGGAGTTGTAGTACTAAAAGGCCTGTTACGTCGAACCGGCACACCGACTGCTGGTGAGACAATTGCAGTTTTGCCGCCCGGCTATCGCCCAGCCGAGCAATCAATGTTCCAGGTTGGTGGCGTCGGGGCCTCAGATCGTCTCGACATACGCACTGATGGTACCATAGCGTTCGCAACCGGTAACCCGGCGTTTTTGTCGCTTGAAGGTATCACCTTCATCCCGGCCGGATCACCCTACAGCTGGACGGCATTTACTCTACAAAACGGTTGGGTGAACTACGACCCGGGATGGGTAGCGGCTGGTTATACCATAGATAGCGTCGGACGAGTCTTCACTAAGGGATTAGTCGCAAATGGCATAACAACAGCCGGTACGGCGATTGGTACCCTACCAGCAAACTACCGGCCACCCGATTTCTTACACCTACCGACCACCAGCAATAATGCTTTTGATGTTACTAGTTTCGATACGGCTGGTGCAATGACAGCCAAGGGGATTAACCAAAACGCTTACCGTTCGATACAGCATAGTTTTTACGCTGCCGGAAGAGCTACTTGGACTAACCTTACACTGCAAAACGGCTGGCAAATATATACAGGCTACGCCGTACCTCAATACACCAAGGGTCCGGATGGCATAGTCAAAGTCAAGGGCTTAATAAGTAGCGGAACGACGACAGCCGGCACGGTAATCGCCAACTTGCCAGCTGGATATAGGCCAGCCTTAACCTCACTACAGAGCGCCGCTTGCAACCTTGTATACTGCCGATTCGACGTACAGACGAACGGTGATATTGTCACCAGGGACAATGTTAGCGCCACCTGGTCAGCGCTTGAAGGTATCACCTTCATGGCTGAACAATAAAATCAGTTGGTTTTAAAGCTAAAATGCTTGTGTTTATTTTGATGAATTAGTACACTGGTATCATCACTATGTAATAGGGGGCATTAAAAAGATAATGGTTAAAAAATTTAACAAACTTAAGGCAAAGCAATCAGGCTTCACGATCGTTGAGCTTTTGATTGTTATCGTTGTCATTGGCATCTTGGCTGCCATCACTATCGTAGCCTACAGCGGTATTACCGCCCGAGCCAATGCGACAAAGGCACAAACCAACGCCGCTAACACGCAGAAGGTCGCCGAGTCATACAACGCAGACAACGGCTACTACCCAGCAACTGCCGCCGCATTTGCTTCGGGTAGCCTTTCAACCAAAGAGCCAACGGGTGTTACTGTCGGGTTTACCGCAGCATCACTTACTACTAGTACCGGCCTGACGAATGTCACCTGGGAATGTCTTACCGCCTGTACGGCACTTGCAACAACCGGTGGTCGTATCGGTTGGTGGAACTTTGGAGCATCAACACCTATCGTTAACTACGTTTACGTCGGTAGCGCGGCTTCCGGCGGTGCATTTGTATTCCCAACAAGCTAGTCTTGGGTTACTAAAGCTAAGCACCAAAATATGGTTGTTATTTGTCGCTAGGCAACGAGAACTGTAGGGCGAAAGCTTTAACTTCAGCGGCTAATCGTTTAAGCTCTGCCTCGTCATCGCGATTATCAATCGCTTGCTTCATCCAGTCGGCGATTTGCGCCATATTCTCTTCGCACGCAGGCCACTCCTTGGACATCTTTGGATGCAATTAGTCCTCTCGTCGAGTGGTAATACTTGTGCTTATCAAAGTTGCGTAGTATATTTGAAGAATATATCTAAAGTATACAATTGGGGTAAATAAATGACACAGAAATACAACCAAACTAAGCAAGGACGAAAAGGGTTCACTATCGTTGAACTTTTGATAGTTATTGTGGTCATCGGCATCTTGGCTGCCATCACTATCGTGGCTTACAGCGGTATTACGGCGCGCGCAAACACAACAAAGGCACAAACAAACGCCGCTAACACACAAAAAGTCGCCGAAGCTTTCAACGCCGATTCCGGCTATTACCCATCGACAGTTGCAAACTTTACGGCTGTCTATACAGGTGGAACAAGCGGCCCATCCAGCAAACTCCCATCAGCCATCACTATATCCGGAACGGTAGATCCTACCTCTGGTACAGGTACAACCAACTTGCGATACCAATACTGCGGCGACATAGCGGTTCCAACTGCCACAACTGTCAACGGAGGAAGAATTGGCTACTACAGCTTCTCTGGAACAGTTGGAGTAACTTATGTATATGTTGGCGAAGCAAGTGCAACCAACTGGGCAAACGGCGCAACCCCATGCTTTGCTGCGAACTCAGCAACTTAATGTCTCTCTTGTAAAATAAACTATCTGCTACCTTATTATTTGTCGCTCGGCAAAGGGAACTGCAAGGCGAAGACTTTTACTTCGGCTTTTAGACGGCCAAGCTCTGCCTCATTATCGCTGCTATCAATCGCCTGTTTCATCCATTCGGCAATTTGCGCCATATGACCTTCGGTTAAACCACGGGTAGTTATGGCTGGCGTACCCAGGCGAATGCCGCTTGGCCTGAATGGTGGCAATGGATCGTCAGCGACGGTATTGGCATTTAGCGTTAGGCCAATCTTATCCATCGCAACCTCGGCTACCTTGCCGTCAATCCCAAAACTCTTATAAACATCGGCTAATATCAAATGGTTGCTGGTACCACCAGTAATCAGCTGGAAACCGCGCTTTTTTAGCTCGTCTGCCAGCACGGCAGCGTTCTTGACTATCTGCCTTGCATAGTCCTTAAACTCTGGCTGCAGAGCCTCTCCGAAAGCCACAGCCTTAGCGGCAATGACATGGATATGTGGACCACCTTGCATACCAGGAAAGACCGCGCGATCAATTAGCGTTGGAATATTTTCCAAGGTTTTTTCAGGTGCTCTTAATGGATTGCCAACAACGCCGCGACTGAGAATCAAGCCGCCACGTGGACCGCGCAAGGTCTTGTGTGTCGTGGTCGTAATCACATGAAATCCAAAGTCAAACGGATTGGCCGCTACGCCACCGACAATCAGACCAGCAATATGGGCCATATCGGCCATCAACAGCGCGCCGACTTCGTTACCGATACTGGCAAACTTGGCATAGTCCAACTCACGTGGATAGGCGCTAAATCCCGCCAAAATAATCTTTGGACGATGTTTTAAGGCAAGCTCGCGTAGGTTATCATAATCAATCTCTCCAGTGCTGATATCTTTCATCTTGTAGCGCACAAAATTATACAAATGAGCGCTACGGGTCACTGGTGCCCCATGGGTCAAATGGCCTCCATGCGACAAATCCATCGCCAGTACTGTATCGCCCGGCTCCAACCAAGCGCTATAAACCGCTTCGTTAGCCGGCGCACCAGAATGTGGCTGGACGTTAGCGTGATCAGCTCTAAACAACTGCTTCGCCCGATCAATCGCCAGTTGCTCAACCTTATCGGTAAATTCCTGACCACCATAGTAGCGCTTTCCCGGATAACCTTCGGCGTATTTATTAGTAAATACACTGCCAAGGGCATCAAGCACATCACGACTAACGTAATTTTCACTTGGAATCAACTCAAGACCCTCACGTTGACGTTTCTCTTCACTGGCGATCAAGGCCTGTATTATTACGTCTTTCATCGGCATTTTTCTCCCCTATCTTCTATATTCTACCTTCTATATTAGCATTATATCATTCTTGACTTTATATCATGGATGGTATATCATATTGTTTATGATTAACGACACCTACAAAACCAAGATTGGAATGCTAATTCAAGAGACAAGACAGGCCCGAGGTATGACACAATCTCAGCTTGCTGACAGTTTGGATACCAGTCAAAGTGCTATAAACCGCATTGAAAAAGGTGGACAAAATATCAGCCTTGAGATGTTAGCTCGTATTAGCGAAGTTTTGTCAAGTCAAATCGTTACCCTTAATCAGTCTGGTAACCTTAACTTTCGGGTTGAAGGTGGCCACAAATTATCCGGCTCAATTACTGTAAATACCAGCAAAAACGCAGCCGTTGCCCTTCTTTGCGCCTCGCTTTTAAACCGTGGGACTACAACCCTGCGACGCGTCGCCCGCATTGAAGAAGTCAATCGTATCATTGAAGTCTTAAATAGTATTGGCGTCAAAACCAAGTGGCTGGAAAACAACGATCTTGAAATTACTCCACCTGCAAAGCTAAAACTTAACGATATGAACCTAGATGCAGCTCGCCGTACCCGTAGTATTATCATGTTCCTTGGTCCGCTGCTTCACCGCTATAATTCATTCAAATTGCCTTATGCTGGTGGTTGTAGCCTTGGCGAACGAACTGTTGAGCCCCACCTAAGCAGCCTAAAAGAATTTGGCCTAAGTGTCGCAACTATTACCGGCTTTTATGATTTGACCGTTAAACCGCTAAAACCAGAGCGGGCTATCGTTCTATCCGAGCGCGGCGACACCGTAACTGAAAATATCTTAATGGCGGCCGCTTTAAACGACGGCGTCACGGTTATTCGTAACGCCAGCCCCAACTATATGGTTCAGGATGTTTGTTTCTTCCTAGAAAAGCTCGGTGTCAAAATTGACGGCATCGGCACAACTACCTTGACCGTTCGTGGACTACGCGACATCAACAAAAACGTCGACTACTCACCAAGCGAAGACCCAATCGAGGCGATGAGCTTTATCGCCGCTGCCATTGTCACAAAATCCGAAATTACCATCAAGCGTGCACCTATTGAGTTCCTAGAAATTGAGCTTAAAACTCTCGAGGACATGCATTTTCAGTATGATATATCAGATGAGTACGTTGCCCAAAATGGCAAAACCCGCCTCGTCGACATCACTACGAAAGTCAGCAACCTAGTGGCGCCTCAGGACAAGATTCACCCATTACCATTCCCTGGCCTTAACATCGATAACTTACCTTTCTTTGCTGTAATCGCCGCCACCGCCAAGGGTCAAACACTGATTCATGACTGGGTATATGAAAACCGCGCTATTTACTTATTGGAACTGACCAAGCTAAACGCCAACGTTAAATTGCTTGACCCGCACCGCGTCCTAATTGAGGGTCCAACCAAATGGAAGCCAGCTGAAGTTGTTACACCTCCCGCCCTGCGACCAGCCGTTGTGATTTTACTGGGCATGCTAGCCGCCCCTGGCGTATCAATCCTGCGCAATGTCTACTCAATTAGCCGTGGTTATGAGGATCTATCTAACCGCCTTAATACACTTGGCGCCCACATAACAGTCATACGTGATATAACTGAATAAAGCTGGCTACTAAAGCTCCAAAAACAATGCCGCCCATACCATACCCGGGTCACTCCTGTATAGCGGTGCTTTGTACCAAGATCCATCCGGATTTAGCAGCTCAGGATAAGTGCCGTGCCGCTCAATCATAGCCGCAAAATTGGCAAGTTGAGTGTCATATTCAGGATGCGAGTAGCGCTTCATTAAATGCAGATAGAACGTACCGTGCCAGCTCCAAATAGTTGTGCCGGTGTAGTTAGGCATAAACAGCTTACCCATGCCAAGACGATAACGAAAAGCTTCCGGGTGCTGGCAATATTGTAGTGGATAAAGTCCGTTCAGGCGTGCCGTTCTTATATAATCAAACGTTTGGTTGACCATCGATTCATCTTCGATGACGCCCAGAAAAAACGGCATTAAGGCACACTCCGAACTATAAACGTTGGTCGATCGATCAGCCCTGAAGTACTCACCTGTCCAGTAATTTTTTATCAAATCGTTTTGGTAACGCTGAATGCCAAATGGAAAAGTTTTTAGCCCAAGAATATTAGCACATTGCACCATCCGAGCAACCAGCGCAACAGCGTAGGCGCTGCGATCATAGTAAACCGCATCGCGCATCTCGGCGTAGCGCATCTTTTTAATGTTACCGTGCTCATCCAAAAAAGTATTGCTGTATTTTTCAAGCTGACGATCTAAAAATGCCATTTCAGATAGGCTAAGCTGATACGAACTGACGACGAGCGAGTGTAACAGCCATGGCAAGGCATCAACACTCTTTTTAGCGGGCGCATTAAAGGTATTTCCAGCCTTATCGATACACAAGGTCACGTCACCGGCGCGGCGGTAATGATTAAGCGCCCAGGCCAAGGTGTGATGAACCCGCTCGGTATTACCCAGATTAACAAGCGACTGGCAAACTGTACCAAAATCGCGCATCCAAAAAAAGTCAAAATGGCCTAGGCTGGTGCGGTAAAAATCGCCTTCCCATAACTTATCGATGATCTGACTACAGATTTCCTTTGCGTCACCGTCAAACCGTTCAATGCTACCAAAATAGCGATTTGATATTTGTCGATACTCCGCCCTTAAGGTACCTAGTACCCCTCCAACTCGTCTAATAACATATTCCATTTGATTCTCAGTATATCAAACAAATAATCATTACCTACCATCAGCTGTCGACCAGTCGGTCGCCAGGTCAAATCCGTATGGGAACCTTGCTGCAAAACCACCAGTATCATATACCCTGCCGGCGCCTAAGCTTGTTTCAATCATGGAGCACCTTGGATAAATCGAATAATTTGCGGCGACAATTATATAACCCTGGGCGTCAACCTTGGCCCCGTCGGGTCGCACCGAATATCGTCCGCCTTGCCCGCAACTCTGCATCACGACGCTCATATTAAGGTCATAGTAAGTTTCACGGTGCGAGACACCTTTACTGTCCGTAAAGTACTGGGCACTCTTTGATTTAGTTAGGCCAGAACCATTATTTAGAAGACCGATAACTTCAGTTTGCTCGGTTGGGTTGCGAGTAATTATATTGGCTATCTCTACCCTTGAGATTTCGACACCATCTTTGATGTTTAGTTGATAGGTGATACTGCGAATACCCGGTACGCCTGGCGTTTGAACGGCACGATATCCAATTGGTTGGTCAATGTCGTAAACAATACGACTTAGTACCGGGATATCTTGATCAATTGAAACTGTTTGTACGCCTTCTCTCCAAATCCGCACATTCATGCCCTGCGATATCGGAGTTTCCCTTGAAACAGATACTCGACCTTTATCGCCAAGGATGATGTTTTTTTCAGTCAGCATATCCCCGACCGTCTTTGCTTGTGTACGAACTTCAGTCTTTTTACCATACAAATCAAGAATGACGGGCTTCGCTCGTATAATCGTGAGTTGCAAACCAGCACCATCAGTAATGAAATCAGTTAGTGGTTTTAAAGTCGTAATATCTTCGTCATAAACAGTTACGCCAACATCTTTGGCGATTTGCGCGGCTGTCTGATAAGGCGATACCGTCTTTAAGCGAATAGCGCCATCAACCACAACCACCGGACGAGCGCGATAAATATTCACCTTATAACTTGACGCGACTAGCTCTTCTTTGGCAGAAGGTTCGACCGTATCGCGTGCATCAAGTTCGATATTCTCCGCCTTCAGCGCTTCGCCAAGTGTCTTTTCTTTGGACAGAAAAACACGCGTCGTGCCTCGATCATATACCGAAATAAGACGCCCACTTTGGTCCTGGGCCGATACAGCGTGGCCCAGTCCGACAACAGAAACAGACACAACAGAAAGCACGAGAGTCAGTATAAAGCGCCACACCATTTATTCAATTATAACACTTTAACCTAGACATCGATTTTCTATATACCTAGCTCCTAAAATCGAAACGGCCCACCGGAGAGGGCTCAAGCTGCAAGAATTACTCTCGCTGCGAGCCGCTCCGATGGACCTAGGTTTTTTCTTATTACGGAAACCGCGTTCTCAATACATGGTCTGAGACCGCCCAGACTGCTACGATCGTGGGGATCGATAGGGCTGCGACAACAACTGTCGTCAACTCGGGACCATACTGCGAATAAATGTCGTTAGCCACGGCAATGTACGCAAACGTCGTGAAACCGACAAGCGCCACAACTGCAGCCCAAACAATTATCGCCATGGTCTGAATTGACCAGTCTGTTTTGTACTCCTTCCGCTGCTCGACGTAAATCTGAGAATTGAATCTCAGAGCTAGCCAGCCAACTCCGATCGCCAGAGGGTAGCCGACCATGGTGAGTATGAGGTTTATCATGGATCTCCTAAGATAAGGTGCGCCTTTCGCACACACATTGACGGAAAAGGTATTAATATAATACTACAAAATACAATAAAGTCAATAGTTATAAGATTTGATTACTCCCATTAGCCGAGATAGAACTATTTCATTAAATGTTTTGTAAAACCAGCTTTTACCAGTTGCTCATAAGCTGCCCATACATTATCTGGAATATCTTGTTCGATTTGATATCCAAGTGCCGGGTATTCCTTTATCCGCTGCATGTCACCAACCATAATATTTATTATGCGCTCTTTTGGATTTTCGTCATTAAAATATTGGTCATAGCTAATCTTAGGTGACGTAACAAATATCTGCGTAGATGAATCAGGCCATTGTTTTTTAAAAGTCGCATATGTTCGGCGCTCCATATACGGTTTTTGGACAAGAATGAAGGATTTTGGATTGAGATTCAACGCAGATAGCAATTGTCGAGTAAATGTAATATTTTCGCCGGTATTTTGGGCTTTATTTTCAATGATAATCTTTTCTTTGGGAACACCCATTTTTATAGCGATGTCGGCAAAATGCTCCGCTTCTGAGCCTTCCCATGAGGTCGCTAATAAATCGTCATTGTGTGCAATACCACCTGAAAAGATAATATATTCACCATAGCCTTGCAGGTAAAGCTCTGCAGCACGCTCACCAACTCGGGGATCTATACTACATAAAGCAAATATCGCATCAGACTTTTTGAATTTTTGATTTAGGCAGTGATAGTCCCAAATTATTCTTGCAAGATTTTCGATGTTTTGGTCAATCATTTATTTATAATAGCAACAATTAAAAAGTCTTAATATAACCGTTAGATTAATTCTATAATCGCATCTATATAATGCTTATTGGCAACATCATGTCCAACGCCTTTAACAATTGTTAGCTCGTTATTTTGCAGTTGTTTATGAGCAGCGTTATTACGTTCATTCATACTAGGCCATTTCTTCATCTCGATCTCTCCGACAAATATTAAAGCTCTACATTCAATCTTGGCAGATAAATCCTTGAAATTGAGTTTGCTAAATGCGCTTACCCGACGATGGCCAATCCCATTTAACCAAGTCTGTTTCATATTCTTACTCTTCAAATCTTCTGCAAAGTATGGAGATAGCGAGAAAAGCCATAGTTCGAACGGATTGCGTTTTGTTGCTGCGACAAAGGCTGTCATTGCTCCAAATGAAAATCCCGCGATAATAGTTTGCTTTGGGTTATATTTATTATATACAGCCTCTAGCTCATCAACCCATTGATCTATAGTTGTACGCATCCAGTTAATCGGCACGAATTTTACTTTGTATCCCTTCGACTCTATCGCACGGATTGTAGATACGTAATCACGCGAATTCATATCTTCCTGATATCCTGGAACAAAGAGGACTGTTTTCATTATTTAATAATATCAGAACTCGCGCTAAAGTAATTCTTTAAGCGATTCGAGGCCTAGCGAACTATTGTAGCCAGGATGCTTGCTACGCATCAACGCATAAATAGCATTCATGTCTCCGTTAGGAATGTCGTCCAGCCATTCTTTAGCAAGTTTAAGAGATCGCCTTTCGCGATCTTGCTCCTGCGGTCCTTTTATAGACGGCTCTACGATTTTGAAATTATAGTCATCGCCTAAAATCTTAGTTGCTAAATAGTGAATGCGTTCGCTACTTTGATTAGGTCCGCGAACTATACTTATCGTATTGATACCAAGCGGTATAAGTAGATTTTGTTTTGTAAAGAAAAGATTGCCGAGTGAATCTTTTGATTCTGTTTCAACAAATATTTGGTCAATCCTCACCCCTAATGAAACGGCGTAGTCCTTCATCGCCTGCGCCTCGCTTATCGACGGTTTAAATGTTGCCTTGTAGCTCACATTTCCCGTAATGATTAGGCAAGTTTCGGGCGAAGCTTCCAAGGACTTAATACCTAATCGTACGTTATTTATAGCATCTTCATTAAGCTCGCCCCGAGCATCGATTCCACATCCCAAAATTACGACCGCTTTATTATACATATCACTATTATAACAAAAGACCCCCGAAGAGGTCTTGAAGTTCCTACTTTTCATAACGGTCTATAAAATTAGAATCATAGTATCAGATTAACGATAGTTCTATGCCGAACTTATCTGGTGCGGCATTTCAGTGAAAGATAGAACTTTATTAAGCAGCGATACGTTTTAGTATGCCGTTTTTCCAACTATCAATAAATTGGTCTCCTGGACAAATAGTACGAGAAGCTTCACTATGGCCAATGATAACATCTGCATTAGCAGGAAGTGTCGGGTAGTAATTCTTAATAATGTCCGCGACTGCATCAAGCGAGTCCTCTGTTGGGCTCTTATGCCCAAGGTCGTCGTCGATACAAATACCAACACTATGTTTATTGATTTCCCAGTTACCTGCATGCCAACCAAGGGAAGAATCATCTAAGAGACGTTGCGTTTCACCATCTCGCCCCACTTTCCAGTGATATCCATAGAATACCTGTTCACCTGCTTCATTAAAATGGCCCGAGTAGATAGGTTGCCGATTCCCATCGCTATTAAGTATCGGGTTTGTTTTACTTTGATAGACAGGAACGTATAGATTGATTAGATGAAGCGCATTTAGTGCAGTCAGCGAAATACCTTCGGCGCGTGAAGAGTGGTGAATGACAATTTGGCTAACTGCTTCTCTTGCTTCGTCTTGATCATCTAATTCTTCTTGACCGGGGATTCCTAGCCTTACTTGGTGTTCTGAAAGAAGTTGCTCAAAAATATAAAAAGTCTGTTGTCTTGCATAATTTGCTGCCTGGGTAATATTACCTGACAGCGCGGCTTGTACTGCACCCAAGCCAATCAGTTGTACTTTACGCGCACGCCCAAACTCAAGATACCAGTCAGGATTCTGGACAAGTTCTTTTGTTCGCTCGTATTGCCTTTTGTATAACTTTTCGATCATACCAAACCTTGTTTTTATAACCCAACGAATTTTAATATAGCTAAATTTGGTACCCCGGGTTGGAATTGAACCAACGACCTTAGGCTTAGAAGTCCTCTGCTCTATCCACTGAGCTACCGGGGCGAATATTACGCACTGGGGGCGTACCTTTGATTATTATAACAAAGTTTGCCCTTATGACGCCGATTAACAGAAAGGTCTATAATGAAACATGAGGAGGAACAAATTTATGACAGACATAACAGATAAGGGTCCGGCGCCATTTGTCGCGAATATTGAACAGGCGACACTCGACAATAATAATTATCGGACGACACTATGGACGGGTAAAAATCTTCAGGTCACCCTCATGTGCATTCAGCCAGGGCACGATATTGGGCTTGAGGTTCATGGTACCCATGATCAATTTTTACGGATTGAAGAGGGCCAAGCAACAGTCTACACGGGCCCGACCAAAGAGACTCTGACTTCATGGACGGCGAGTAACGATGATGCCGTGCTTGTACCTGCAGGATCATGGCATAATCTGGTCAATACTGGCGATGTCCCACTCAAAGTCTATTCAATATATGGGCCACCTCAGCACCCACATGGCACAGTTCATGTCACCAAAGAAGATGCAGACGCAAGCGAGAAGTAAACTTGATACCAAACTAAATACCGTGCCAACATGACACGGTATTTAGTTTGATGCATCATTTTATGCGAAGTCCGAACTTTATCGCTTTCCTAATATATCTTTTGCAAGTAATCATTGAAAAAACGTGCCTGCGAAGGAATAGTATTTTCAGGAACTCGCCTAAAACATTCAACGGCTTCACCTTCATCGCTTTTTGTCAGCTTACACGAAATAATGGTCGCCTCAAATACCATTCCTACTGGCCAGCTACGCTCACCAGCTGCTAAAAGCTCAGGGTATTCAATATATCCAAGATTTTCACCAATAGTCACATCTATGCCTAGTTCAGATTTTGCAACTCGTTTTGCGGCATCGACTAGTTTCTCATTGAAACGAACGGTTCCACCCGGAACATTCCACTGGCCCTTCATGGGGCCTTTGGGGATTTTAGTCATGACAAGTCCGTCATCAGTGCGAACAGCCACCTCGACGGTCAGGCGTGGAACTTTGCCAAAAATTAAATCAAATTCTTCTTGAGTAAGTGGATGTTTTTGCATAATATCATTGTAACAAAAAGACGCCAGTTCTGACGTCTCCAGTGGTTCTATTTGGTGCGGGCGGAGAGAATCGAACTCTCATCGTTTGCTTGGAAGGCAGACATATTAGCCTTTATACGACGCCCGCATATTTTGTCATTATATCAGTAATTAAGGTGTTGTAAAAGTACCGGCTGATATTTTATTATGCGGCTCAATCTGTTACAATGGCTAAGTCCAATTAGGTATGGCGGATGTAGCTCAGTTGGTTAGAGCGCTGGTCTGTGGATCCGGAGGTCGTGGGTTCAAGCCCCATCATTCGCCCCAAATAAATAGAAGCTAGGCTAGCTTCTATTTATTTTAATTTGTTATAGTTATTAAG
>DAIOXF010000004.1:0-13639 GCA_036758105.1 Candidatus Saccharimonadota bacterium
GCTTGTCGGTGGCCTATTTGCCTACTTCCGTAAAGACCTTGATACGATTCGACCAGGCGAGCTGGCTAAACGTGTTCAATCGACCGTAACTACTTATAAAGACCGCAATGGACAAATTTTATGGGAAGACAAGGGTGACGGCAACTACAAATTAGTTGTTGATAGTAATGAACTCAGCAATTACCTTAAAGAGGCCACCGTGGCTATTGAGGACCGCGACTTTTACAAGCACGGTGGCGTCAGTGCGGCCGGCCTACTGCGCGCAGTTGTCAATAATGCTCAGGGTGGCTCAACTCAGGGTGGCTCAACCCTTACTCAGCAGCTTGTAAAGCAAGTCTTCTTTGCCGACGAAGCCTCGCAACGCGGTCTAGGTGGTATTCCACGCAAGATTAAAGAAGTGATTCTATCGATTGAAGTCGAGCGGATGTACAACAAAGACCAAATCCTGACACTTTATTTGAACGAATCACCATACGGTGGACGTCGTAACGGCGCCGAATCTGGTGCTCAAACATACTTTGGTAAAGCTGCCAAAGATCTGACAATCCCAGAAGCCGCTCTACTAGCCTCTATTCCACAAAACCCATCACAGTTTGATCCGTATAATATTGACGGCCACGACGCGTTGATTGCCCGTCAGCAGACCGTTATTGACGACATGGTTCAACAAGGCTACATTACCAAGGCCCAGGGTGACGAAGCTAAGGCTTACCCAATACTTGACCACCTGAATCCCGAAGAAAGTCAGTACAGCGACATCAAAGCGCCTCATTTTGTACAGATGGTTCGCAGCCAACTAGAGTCAGAACTTGGTAAGGCGACAGTTGGTCAAGGTGGCCTGACAGTCACAACAACCTTAGACCTCAGCGTCCAGAATAAGCTGGAAGAAGCTATGAACACGATGTTTACCTCATCCAAGCCAAGGACCGCTGGCTTTAGTAACGGCGCTGCAACCGTCGAAGATACTCAAACTGGCCAAATTATCGCCATGATGGGTAGCCGCGGCTTCACCTATCCAGGATTCGGCCAAGACAACGCCGCGACGGCCTACATTCAGCCTGGCTCAACCGTCAAGCCTTTGGTTTACGCCCAACTGTTCCAACAAAAACCAGCCGGACAAGCTAATTACGGAAGCGGCAGTATCCTGCCCGATGTCAACATCGATAATATCTATGGCGCGCCGCTACTTGATGCCGACCATACATTTAAAGGCAACATCCCTATCCGCACCAGCCTAGCAACTTCACGAAATGTGCCAGCCGTCGAGGCAATGTACATATCTGGCATCCAGCCAGCCTTAAAGACAATCCGAGCCATGGGTGGCAATAGTTACTGTACACAAGGCTCTGAAACCCAAGTTGGTTTGTCGGCTGCCATTGGTGGTTGTGGCATCAAACAGGTTGATCTTGTTAACGCCTATGCCTCGTTAGGCCGCGGTGGTATCTACAAGCCTCAGTCAAGTATCCTAAAGGTTACTAATAACTCAGGCGATATCATTAAACAATGGACTGATACTGCTGGTACTCGCGTCGTCGATTCACAATCAGCCTACATTGTTAGCGATATATTGACAGATGATAACGCCCGTGCGCCACTTGATGGTCATCACGCCATTGGTATGGATATTCCAGGCGTTAAGACTGCAACCAAGACTGGTACGTCCGACAAGGCCGGCTTTGCCAAGGATATTTGGATGATGAGCTACAGCCCAGCCCTTACGATGGGTGTCTGGCTTGGTAACTCTGATGCCACAATCTTAAAACAAGGCACATCATCTATGCCTGGACCGATTATCGCGACAGTTATGGCCTATGCGCACCAGCAAGTTTACGCTTCCGAGGGCAAATGGAAAGCTGGTGACTGGTTTGCCAAACCGGCTGGCATCCAAACGGTTGGTGGCGAAATTTATCCATCATGGTGGAATAAGAGCCAGGGACTAACCAACACAACCCTTACCTTTGATAAAGTCAGTAAATTCAAAGCTACCAGCTGTACTCCAGCCGGCGCCAAAGTTGACATCGCCGTCACCAAGACAACCAATCCAATCACAAAAAAGGATATCTTTATCGCGCCTGCCGGTTATGACTCCACTAAGGACGACAATGTGCACAATTGTACCGATGCGCAACCAACTGTTAGTGTAAGCTTCGTACCAGCCACAGGACAGAATAGTTATACGATAACCGTTACAGCGGCACAGGGTACCTTTGGACTAACTAGTATCGATGTTAAGGCCGGCAGCACAGTGATAACGACATTCACAAATGTAACCACCGGCACACTATACACCCACTCTTACACCGTTCCAGCTGGTACGGCCAGCCAGACAATATCGGCAACAGTAACTGACAGTGGTTACTATACCGGTTCTGGTACAGCTCAAGGCACAACCCAAGCTAGCCAATGAAGTGCAGGTAAAAATAAAAAACTTCCGTAACAGGAAGCTTTTTATTTTATACTCAAGTTATTACTCCTGACTGTTTAACATTCTGATTAAATCTGCCTCGTTCTGAGCCGAGCTACGTGGCTTCTTTTTTGATGAAGCCGTGGATTGCTGGTCTGGCTGGCTTGGCGCGCTCTTGTGGGCTTTAAATGGCTTCTTAGCGACATTTTCGCGCTTTGGGCCTCTTGCTCGCTGGTCACTTCGATCCGAATGATAAGCCGCAACAACTGGACTTTCGGTTTTTGTAGGCTTGCGTTCGACAAGTTTAGCAAACATCATCTTGCCAGCAGCGGTTTGCAGACTACGAATAAACTCAATCTCTACTGTTTGTCCAATGAGTTTATTGGCTCGCTCAACAACAACCATCGTACCATCGGTCAGGTGACCAACTGCCTGATGTCCATCCTGGCCCTTTTGGGTTAGTTCCAACATAATCTTTTCACCTGGTAGATACGCCATACGAAGGCTCATCGCTAGGTCGTTAACATTCAAAACAATAATATTTTCAACTTGGGCAACTTTATTTAGATTGTAATCAATCGTACAGACGACGCCATTATGCTGCTTGGCTAGCTTTAGAAGTCGCTCATCAACACCTTCTTCGGCCCGACTTCCATCTTGAAAAATTTCAACCTTGACGTTTGGCATAGCTTGAAGCTCAGTAACGACATCCAGACCGTGCCGTGCGCGACTACGTTTTTCGCTGTCGGCATTGTCAGCCAGATATTGCAATTCACCAATAACGCTACGTGGTATAAACAGCGTATCGCTACCAACAAAACCTGATTTTGCGACGGCGATAATCCGACCGTCAATTAATACCGAGGTATCAACAAAAATTGGTCGACCAGCTTTTTTATTCATCGGTTTTACGGCACTAGTTGCCACTAAATAGGTAGCCTCTGCGGCGATAACCAGCAGCAAGCTTATAATTAATATTTCCATTGTTTTTCCTTACTTTTGTAAATAGTCGATGAGCGCTGTGCGCAAATCACCAACACCTTTAATAAATGAATTCTTGTCGTGAGTCTTGGGCGCAATCGCCTTTGAAAAGCCAAGTTTTTTAGCTTCCTGAACCCGACGGTCCGCCGCTTGAGCAGAGCGAATCTCGCCACCAAGTCCCACCTCACCAAATACCACTGTCTCGTCGTCAATTCGACGACCCGCCGCCGCACTGGCGATGGCCATACAAACCGCCAAATCGGCTGCTTGGTCATTTAGACGAATACCGCCAACAACGTTGATGTAAATGTCTTTATCCGATAAGTTCAGCTTTGTGCGTCGTTCTAAAACGGCGATTAAAAGATTAAGACGATTCAAATCAAATCCCGAGGCAGTACGCTTAGGATAGCCGAAACTGGTCGGATTTACAAGCGCCTGGATTTCGACAAGCAGTGGCCGGTTGCCTTCAAGCGTCGCTAGAACTACCGAACCATCGGAGTTTTGGCGTTCTGCAAGAAGCGCGGCCGACGGATTCTCAACTAACCGCAGGCCCTCTTCATACATCTCAAAAATTGCCGCTTCGTTAGTCGAGCCGAAACGGTTTTTAGCGGCCCGCACAACCTTAAAACCACCGTAACGATCGCCCTCAAATTGCAAGACGACATCAACTAAATGTTCCAAGACTTTTGGACCAGCAATACTGCCCTCTTTGGTAACATGACCAACTAAGACGACGGCCGCACCGGCATCTTTGGCGGCGCGAATAATCACATTACTGCTATTGGTAATTTGACTAACCGTTCCTGGCGCCGACGTAATATCGTCAAGCGACAAGGTTTGGATCGAGTCGATAATTATCAATTTATAGCGGCCCGAACGGATTGTTGCCGCGATATCATCGGCGCTCGTGCTAGCTACAAAGCTTAATTGCTCGCTTTTTTCAGCGCCCAATCGTTCAGCTCGAAGCTTAACTTGGCTCGAGGACTCTTCACCGCTGGCGTATAAGACTGGTACTGTTTTTGCAACATGCGCACTAACTTGTAGCAGTAGCGTACTTTTGCCAATGCCTGGTTGACCAGCCATTAAAATTACACCGCCAGGTAGAATCCCGCCGCCCAGCACGTCATCAAGATCCAAAAAACCGGTCGATAGACGCTTAATACTATCCTCGGCACTGATTGATTGCATCGTTTGCGGATTTAAGACTTGACCCGAAAAAGCGCCTTTCGAAACGGCTGACTTACCACTACTGGCCATGACTTGTTCGACTAACGTGTTCCATTCGCCACAATTCTCACAGCGACCAGTCCACTTACCATATGTAGCGCCGCAATTTTGACAAACAAACTGAGTTTTAGATTTAGCCATTGCTTTTATTATACCGTAGCCATATCCAACAAGATAGTCTACAGACTTGGCGCCGGTGCCACGGTACTATCGATGCTGTTATTAAGCTGTTGAGTACGAACCGTCAAAGCTTGGTACTTGGCATACATATCATTATATGAACCAATTTCGGTATTCAAACTAGTACGCTCGGCTTCTAGCGCCGCCGTCCTTGCTAGTAGCGCCGACCTCTCATTATTAAACTGGGCTGTCGAAGTAAAACTACCCGCCTTAGCACGGTTATTAAAGTCCTGAATGTCAGTACTTAAAGTAGTCGCGTCTTTGTTGTAGGCAGCGCTTTCGCCGGTTATTTTCTTACCCAAACTGGTCAGCTGGTTGAAGAGAGTGTCGGCCTGTGTTATTAGCTTCGTAAAGATACTTTCATACTTGTCATGCATAGTAACGACCTTCTGTCGATCCGCGAAATACTGTAAGTAGTAGCTTTCCAGCTCAGGCGTCAGATTGCCAAATTCGGTACCGAATATCGAGTGTAGCTCATTTTGACGCTCGCCAGCCTCGTTGCGATTGTAATAGTCCATTCGAGCCTTCAGCTCTGGCGTGGCAATCTTGGCATATTCGGCATCAAGCATATTACCAATGCGGGTTTTATCGCTATCACTTAGCCGATCCCAGGCGGCGTGCAACATTTCATGCGCCGCGGTCACTTCTTCAATACCGTCTAGTTCACCGTTAGTTACGTTATAGATGTAGATATGGAGGCTAGTATAGCAACCTAAAATTGGGTTTTTAGCCTCTTGGCGGACACAGTCATTATTAAACTGCACCGCATCTTCGACGATAGTATCACTTGCCGCCAAGTAAAATTTACCCTTATCAGACAGACCGGCTCGCTCACTAATGGTACTTATCGACGATGACGGCTGGTAATGCCAGACATTCCATTGATCGTAAATATATTGACGGTTTAATATCAAAAAGGCCGCCAAACCAAACATTACCAGACTAAAAATAGAGCCGGCAAGTACCCCTCCGAAACTACGCTTCTTTTTCAACGCCTACCTCAATTACACCACTTTTAGCCGTAACTCTTAATACGGTACCTTTTTCGTATTCGCCTGATAAGATCCCATCGGCAATCTTGTGCTCTAACATATCTTGAATTGTACGCCTTAATGGCCTAGCACCATACTTTTCGTCATATCCCTTGTCGATAAGTAGTCGCTTGGCATTCGGTGCAATCACCAAATGAACACCTTTCTGAATTAGGCGATCCTGTAGTTCACCGATTAGATTATCAAATATTCGGCCAATTTCTTTGCGCGTTAGTGCCCGGAAAGTCACAACGGCGTCAAACCGGTTTACAAGCTCTGGGCGCATCAATTTCGTCAGATCTTCTTTAGTTGCCGCGGCGTTTTCGTCGTGAATCTCGTCCAACTTCTTCTGGTCGGTTTTGCTGGCGGTATGGAAACCGATGCTTGACTCTTTCATCAAGCGATCTGAGCCTAGGTTACTGGTCAAGATAATAATCGCGTTCGTAAAGTCGACTTTATGCCCCTTGGCGTCTGTCAAAGAACCATCCTCAAGTATTTGCAGTAGCAAATTAAAGACATCGCGATGGGCTTTTTCAATCTCATCAAACAAGACAACGCTGTACGGCTGGTGCTTGATTTTGTCGGTCAACTGGCCACCATCCTCATATCCAACATAGCCGGCCGGTGCACCCAGTAAACGACTGGTATTGTGGCGTTCGCCAAATTCGCTCATGTCAATTTTGATTAGTGAGTCTTCACTGCCAAATACTTCACGCGCCAAAACTTTGGCAAGCTCAGTTTTGCCGACACCGGTTGGGCCCATAAAGACGAATGAGCCAATTGGACGCTTGCTGCTTGCAACGCCCGAACGGCTACGCCTAATGGCGCTAGAAACCCGCTTTACCGCCTCTTCTTGGCCGATAATATATTTGCCAAGATGTTTTTCAAGGTTACGCAGAAGCTTGGCCTCGGATTTTTGGACACGTCTGACTGGAATACCGGTCATCGACGAAATCGCTCGCGCCACATCATCGTCAGTAAGGACGATTTGAGTCTTCTCACCCTGTTCCACCTTGGCTTCGTCTAGTCGAGTCGATATCTGGCTGATTCGAGTTTTGTACAGCGCTGCTCGCTCATAATCCTCGCTGATTGCAGCCTCTTCCATCTTCTCATTAAGGTTTTTCAATTGTTTCATGTAATCGCGAATCTTGCTCGGACGCTGTGAAGATTTGACTCGCACAAGTGCTGATGCTTCATCAATAACGTCGATAGCTTTGTCGGGCATGAACCGCTCGCTTATATAACGATCGGCCATATAAACAGCGTTCTCGATAACTTCGTCACTCATTGTTACACCATGGTGCTTCTCGTAATTTTTGCGTAGACCCTTAACAATCGCAATTGTATCTTTTACCTTCGGTTCGGCAACGACAATTGCCTGAAGACGACGCTCCAGGGCAGTGTCCTTTTCAATGTGCTTACGATATTCATCAAGTGTCGTAGCACCAATAAGTTGCATTTCACCACGGGCAAGTACTGGTTTTAGAATATTAGCAGCGTCCAGGGCACCTTCAGCAGCACCGGCGCCAACCAATAGATGTAGCTCGTCAATAAACATTATCGCGTTTTTCTGTGCGTGAAGTTCGGCCATAACATTCTTGAGTCTTTCCTCAAATTCACCGCGGTATTTTGTACCCGCGATCATGCCGGCAAGATCAAGTTGAATAATCCGCTTATCAAGCAAGTGATCCGGTACGTCTTCGTGTATAATTCGTTGCGCCAGTCCCTCAACAATCGCTGTCTTACCGACACCCGGCTCACCGATTAAGACCGGGTTATTTTTGGTACGACGACTAAGTATCGTCACCATTCGCTCTTGTTCTTTATCACGACCAATTACGGGATCGAGTTCCCCTTCTTTGGCGCGCAATGTTAAATCAGTGCCATATATTTCAAGGGCGCCCTTGCGACCTGGTTGCTTTTTAGTTTTAGTCTTGCCAGCCATATAGTCGTCAGGATATATATCGCTCTGTCGGTCAAAAAACTCTTCTATTTCAGCGGTAAGTTCCGGAATATCAATGTCAATGTCACGCAAAAGAACTGTGGCGCGGGCATTTTTTTGACTCAATATACTATATAAGATGTGCTCGGTACCAAAATAATCCTGGTGAAATTCCTGCGCAATTTCCCAACCCATTTTAAGAGTTAATTTGGCAGTTTCACTCAGTCCTTTGGCGCCTAGGCTAATCACAGTCGTAAGTGGTACTAAATTTAAAGCCGTCTGGGCCTTATCGAGCGTCACACCAGCATCCGCCAGTATTTTTGCACCGACCGATGCCCCTTGAGCTAAAACGCCAAGTAGCAAATGTTCAGTTCCAATATATGGGCTGTTATAGCCCTGGGCAATCAAATTAGCGTGATGCAAGCTCATCCGAGCGTTGTCGGTGAGGTGTGAGACAAATTCTGCAAAATCATCAGACATAATATTATTATCTATCCTCCCCGTATAAAAGCGCAAGCGATTTAAATATTTTGTCTACGCTTTTCTATATCCAGTATAGCAAAACTAGCACTCCAGTCAATAGAGTGCTAGTTAGTTATTGGATACTTTTTATTCTTTGGTTGACTCTTCGACAGCGTTTAGCAGGCTATCTTCAATGTCGATTTTTGGAGCCCTAGCAGCGGGGCGGGCTGGCGCCTGTGACTGCTCGATGTCTAGCTCGTATCCAGTCAAGCGACTAGCTAGACGAACATTTTGACCAGCACGACCGATAGCGATTGACTGTTGGTCTTCACTAACGTAAACGGTGGCTCGTTTGTCTTGCTCGTTAATAACTACTTTTACAACCTCAGCTGGGCTTAATGCGTTTTTTATAAACTGCTCGGCATTTTCATCGAAGGTAATGATGTCAATCTTTTCTTGATCACCGATTTCATTCATGACTGCCTGAACACGGGTACCATGTCCACCGACAAAAGTTCCAACTGGGTCGATGCCAGGAACGGTGCTAGCAACAGCCAGTTTAGTTCGTCGGCCAGCTTCACGGGCAATCGCCTTTATTTCAACCGCACCGCTGTCAAGTTCTGGCACTTCTTGGCGGAACAAGTAAGCAACAAATTCCTCATTGGCACGGCTCAAAATCAGTTGTGGACCACGATTGTCTCGTTCGATGTCTTTAATAAACACCTTAATGCGGCTACCAACATTGTAAAACTCACCCTGAATTTGCTCACTCTGTGGAATAATTCCGCTAGCTTTGCCAAGTTCGACACGAATAACGCGTGGCTCAACTCGCTGAACGGTTCCGTTAACTACCGTACCGATTTTGTCTTCATATTCCTCAAGAACAACTTCACGCTCAGCTTCACGGAGACGTTGCAAGACAACTTGTTTTGCGGTCTGAGCTGCTACGCGGCCAAAGCTGGCAACTTCATGCTTATCTTCGATCACATCACCAATTTCGGCGTCTTTTTTAACCTTTTTTGCATCTTTTAGGCTGATTTCGACTGCGTCGCTACCAACTTCTTCAACAACTTCACGAGCGACGTATACATTAGCCGTACCGTCATTCATATTAAGCTCACTGCGAACTTCTTGGTCGCGCTCACCGTTGTCGCGACGCCAAGCGGCTGCAATTGCTTGCTCGATAACTGATAAAATAGTTTCTTCGGGTAAGTTTTTCTCTTCAGCGATTGTGCGCACAGCTAGCGTCAGCTGTTTGATATTAATTTCATCCATATTTTTCTCCTTATTCTTTTAATGAAAAAATCCGACCTGCCGGCCGGAAATGTACTACAGATATAATAGCAAACTTGGCGTAAATGCGCAACTATTTAACCGGTAAAGTTTGGTCCGGGCAACTTGACAATACTTTGGCGATCGCGTCATATTCGGCCTGAGTCAACCACAGCTGATATTTTATTTTAACGGCAATCTGACGAGCGACGTATTGACAACGAAAGCCCTTATTTGGCGGTAACCAAGTAGCGGCATCCCCGTCCAGTTTATTTTGATTAGTCGGGCCATCGACAGCTAGCAGTTCAAGTGGGTCGTTGGCAAGCTCTGTCCTTTTATCGACACTAAGGTTCTGTGCACCTTTTTGCCAAGCATCCGATAATGCCACGACATGGTCGATTTGAACCGCCGCACTGGTACTAGCGCCACGACTGAACTGAATTGTTTTATCCGTATATGGGTCATTTAAGACACCAGATACAATATTACATGATTGATCCAATACAACACTGCTCAGATCACGGTTTAAGATTATTTCTCGGGTATCACAACCATTAATTACCCGCCAACCATTGCCAAATTGCGACCGACTGTAGTCAGTCTTTGGCGCGCGCCCCTTAATATTAAGAGAGTTTAGAGTTGTAATCGCTGGTGATGATGATACCGAGCCAGAAGTCGCCGAATGGCTTACTGGCTTAATCTGGCCACCGTAATTTATAATGATCGCTAAAATCACAACTACCACAGCTGTGACTAAACTTATTCTGCGGCGCCGATAAGAGCCTTCCATATGTCTATTATGCACCCTACCAGACCGATCGGCACCAGCTTGTCTGATACAATAGAACATATGCAAACCGTACCACGACTGATTCAGACTTTTATACCGGAAAATTATAATTTATCCTTGTCAATAGACAGACTGGGGCGCAAGTTTAGCGGTTTAGTGTCAATAAAGGGCAAACTACCAACTGGGTCCGATCGTATCGCACTGCACGCCAAAGACCTATTGATTGAGTCTGCGCTGATTGATGGCAAGACGGCCGAATTTAGCTTTGGATCAAACGACGAACTGAAGATTTCACATCCTGATTTAGCGCCAGGCAGCCATATCGTTGTCGTAAAGTTTAGCGGTGCGATTACCGACCCCATGCACGGACTATACCCTTGTTATTACGAAGATGGCGGCATAAAAAAAGAGCTACTAGCTACACAATTTGAGAGTCACCACGCCCGCGAAGTTTTTCCGTGTATCGATGAACCCGAGGCCAAGGCAACTTTTGACGTCTGCCTTACGACTGAAACTGGTGTCAGTGTAATTGGTAACATGCCGATCAGCAATCAAACAAACGATAACCATAATTTAGTTACGACTTTTCAGACCACACCGCGCATGAGCACTTATCTGCTGGCCTGGGTTGTTGGCGAGTTAAATCAAAAAACCGCCCAAACCAAGCGCGGCGTACAGGTTAGCGTCTGGGCAACGCCAGCTCAAACCACTGACAATTTAGACTTTGCACTAGACATTGCAGTGCGCACGATAGATTTTTACGAACAGTATTTTGGAGTTGAATATCCTCTACCAAAGTCCGACCACGTGGCGCTACCCGACTTTTCGTCCGGTGCGATGGAAAACTGGGGTCTAATTACCTATCGTGAAATCGCCCTCCTTGCAAATACAAAAACGAGCAGTATCAGTAGCCGCCAATATATTGCTACAGTCATCGCCCACGAGCTAGCCCACCAATGGTTCGGCAATCTAGTAACCATGAAATGGTGGAATAATTTATGGCTGAATGAGAGTTTTGCGACCTTAATGGAATATTTAGCGATTGATGCTATGTACCCAGAGTGGAATATTTGGCTCGACTTTTCAACTAGTGAAAGTATTATGGCCTTAAGGCGAGATAGTATCGATGGCGTCCAGCCGGTTCAAATCGATGTTAATCATCCGGACGAAATCAATACTTTATTTGACGGCGCGATTGTTTACGCCAAAGGCGCTAGGTTGCTACGAATGCTGCAGCATTATGTCGGTGATGCTGATTTTCAGGCCGGTTTAAAACAATATTTTATTGACTTTTCCTATCGCAATACTGAAGCCGATGACTTATGGGAAGAAATTGCCAAGGCTAGTGGCAAAGATATCACCGCCATGATGAATACTTGGATATCGCAGCCAGGCTACCCGGTTTTGAATGTTAGTAAGGTTGATGGAAAGATTAAGCTATCACAAGAACAATTTTTCATCGGCCGACACCAACCATCCGACCGCACTTGGCCGATTCCCTTGGGCGCCCTGCCTGCTGATATGCCAGATTTAATGACTGATCAAGAAATAGTTATTGACACACCAAAAGATAGTAGTCCCCGATTTAATGTTGGTGATACGGCTCACTTTTTAACTAATTATTCCGAATCGATGTTAAGAGAATTGATTGGTGACGTTAGCCAAAATAGGCTTACGACCATCGACCGCATTCAGTTACTGAACGAGGCGACTCTAATTTCTCGTAGCGGCCGCGTCTCAACCGCCAGACTCATCCCCCTGATTGATGCTTATAAAAACGAAACGGAAGAGCATGTCTGGACAATGATTTACGTCGCCCTAAGTGAGCTTAGAAATTTTGTCGAAGATGACGAGCTGGCCGAACGCAAACTGCGTGATTTATCCGCAAGATTAGCCCGCCAACAATATGAACGTCTTGGCTGGGATAAAAAACCGAGTGAGCCCGAAGATGACACAAAACTCCGCTCCACGATACTTAGTATGATGCTTTATGGCGAAGACCCATCGGCTTTAGCCAAGGCGCGCGAATTGTACAACACTAAAATCCTCAAGGAACTTGATGCCGAACTGCGCCCGCTGATTATCAGCTCGGTTGTTCGATACGGCGACGAGCAGCTGGTCGATGACCTATTGCAAGCCTATCTAAACACGCAATCTAGTGAATTACGCCAGGATATTTGCCTAGGGATTACCAGTACTCGGTCACTATCAAAGATCAGTAAGTTGCTCGACAATATTAAAGATAATTCAGTGGTGCGCTCTCAAGACGCTATTTATTGGTTTGTCTACCTAATACGTGGCCGCGAGAGCCGCAGCGCTGCCTGGCAATGGTTAAGAGATAACTGGACATGGGTAGTTGATACTTTTGGCTCCGATAAAAGCTACGACGACTTTCCTAGGTACAGTGCCGGTGCTCTTAATACTAAACAGCAATTGCAAGAATATATTGATTTCTTTGAGTCAAAAAAAGACGTTCCAGCCCTAAGGCGAGTTATTGAAATGGGTATTAGTGAAATTGAAGGTCGCGTCGAGCTAATTGAACGCGATAAGACGGCAGTCCGTCAGGCTTTAAATAACCTCTAGAAAAGTTTCAACCTTTGGAGGCTGACCTGTAACAGACAGTGCCGCCAGTCGCAAATCAGTGTCGTTAAGCCGATTCTTGAGGGCATAATATTTAGCTGCAAAATCCATCTGACGTAACTTCCTTGGCGTGATTGCCGCCAGTCCCCCGCCTTGATCCGCATTTTTACGATATTTTACTTCTGTAAAATAAACAGTGTTTCGGAATTTTGACACAATATCAATTTCACAAAATTTAGTCTTCCAGTTGCGGTCGATTATTTCATGACCGTTGCCAACTAAATATCGGCAGGCCACATCTTCACCACTATCACCAATTTGCCGGGTAGTAATTTCTTTCGATTTTGCAACCTGTGCAGGTTTAATATCTATAGTTTGATATTTCTTAAGTGGCGCAAAAGATAAGCGGTGCAGCGGCGTCACGCCCAATTCAGCAATAGCCTGAATATGCGCTGCCGTACCATAGCCGACATGCCTCGCAAAGCCATAACCTGGATAGGCTTCATCTTGTAGGGCCATGAAGTTATCACGAGCAACCTTGGCAATAATCGAGGCGGCCGATACGCTCGGCACTAACAAATCGGCTTTTTTCATAGTCGCGACATATGAACCTTTTGCGGTTTCCTTTAAAAAGTTAACCGTACCGTCAATGATAATTTCGTTATATGGCGTCTTAACTTGCTCGACCGCTCGAATTGTAGCCAGTTTCAATGCCGTGGCTAAGCCAATTTCGTCAATTTCAGTCGCGCTCACCCAGCCCAGTCCAAAAC
>DAIOXF010000005.1:0-13604 GCA_036758105.1 Candidatus Saccharimonadota bacterium
CGATTACTGGGTGACTCTCTAGGAAATGACGAGCGCCAGGAATAACTAGGGCTTTACCAATTAAGGTATCGCTTGAAGTGTCGACGATAATAGCAAGGTCGGCCGACGTGTCGAAATCTTGTGTGACGCGGTCCCAGCCGTTGATATAATGCAAGTACTTTGGCATATCAACGTCGCAATATAAACTAACCTTTTTACCAAGGTCGCCTAGGATTTCTTCTAAAGCCAGTGCGCTACCAAGCGAGTCGCCATCGGGGTTTTCGGCCTGAATAACGATAATTTTTTCAGCGCCATCTATAAGTAGTTTTGCAGATTCAAACATTGTTTTTAGTATAACAGATTATAAAATGAATGTTTACAGCTCGCGGCGGCCTTCAAGGGCGTGCGTCAGGGTGATTTGGTCAGCATATTCCAAATCGACACCAACCGGGATACCGCGGGCTAGTCGAGTCAGTTTGACGGTGATACCGGCGTCCAAGATATGGCGCTGCAAATAAAGCGCGGTTGATTCGCCTTCGACGCTAGCGTTAGTGGCAATTATCACCTCTTCAACCTCGTCGCTAACGAGCCTGCTTAAAAGCTCGGGAATGTGCAACTGTTCTGGGCCGATACCGTCAATTGGACTAATGGCGCCACCAAGAACATGGTAGGTGCCGTTAAATTGACCGGTTCGCTCTAGTGAAACGATGTCTAGCGGCTCCTCGACAACGGCAATTAGCTTTTTATTGCGGTCCGGATCGCTATAAAGTGTCGAGACGTCTTCGTCGGCGTCAATTAGTGCAAAAGTTACCGGACAACTTTTAACATCGGTGTGCAGTTTTAATATAGTGCCTGCTAGCTTTTCACTAACATGCGAATCAGCACGCAATAAAAACGAAGCATAGCGCTCGGCTGTGCGCGCGCCTACACCAGGCAGTCTGCCTAGTTCGTCAATGGCCTCGACTAAGGCCGATGGTAAAAGTTGTGCCAAAATAGTCTCCTAGACCTTAAATTCCCAGCTTACCAAGATTGCCCATTAAAGGCTTCATCTTTTCAGCGGCAACTTCTTGAGCCTTTGCAAGACCGTCACGGACGGCGATTTCAATCCAGTGCTCAAGCTCGGCTATATCATCCAAATCAACCCGTTTAGGGTCGATTTTAACGCTCTTTAGCTTTAATTCACCAGTTACTTGAATGACAACTGCACCCTCGCCTGCTTCAACCTCAATAATCTCTTTCTTAAGATCGTTTTGAGCTTTGCGCAGCTGGTTTATCATCTTAACTTGATCAAATGCCATATAATTGCTCCCTCCGGAATAGTATTACCTTCTAGTATACTTTACTGAGAGCTCTTTTTGTAGATATAAAAACGGTCAGCGTCATTGGTGGCATCTGAGGTTACGATACGGCTAATTGTATAGCCTGGATAGTCACCTTCGGCTTCATGTGTGGCTGTAAAGACGCTTGAAGTTGGTTGTAGCTCGACATTAAGGTTTTTGTTGTATTTAGCCACGACGCTATAAAACGGTAGCTGCCCGGGTGCAACAACAAGATTAGTAGTATCTTTCGGAATGATTGCTAGGTCGTGTGTGAAATTGGCAACCGTGTATGGGTCGTAATGGTAACCGTAGCTGTAGCGTTCAAGACCCGAAAAGACCAATGCGCCGACCAGAACGACAAGTGGAATAAGTCCGACAAAACGCGCATATGGATTGCGAGGAAAAATGCCATACCAGTTGACAAGTAACCTATCAAGCCCAGTACATAGCAATAAGACAAATGGCAAGAAAGTTACGCTGGTAAAGCGTGGGCTGGTAATAACAATCGGTATTAAACAGACTAGCCAGATAAGAATAACGTAGCTTTGGGTGCTGCCAAGTGTCTTGATCAGGCGGTAAATACCAAAAGCAATGATAAGCATCGATCCAAGGCCAAAGACCGGTGTCATCAGTAGCGTAGTGCTTGATGTGGCAAAACCAAAGTATTGCTGCCATAGTATCGGCATATTAGCTGCCAGATTTGGCAAATGGGTTGGGATGCCTAATATCGTTAAGGCAGTTACAGGTGACTGTATGATGCCGTAAAGCAGCGGAATAAGTGCTAAGGCGCCAATAATAAAGCCAGCCATAAGGCGAACCCTTGAGAGCTGTCGAATAATAAAACGCAAATGCGGGTGTAAAATCACTGCTATTGCCAGGGCTATTAAGGCGTAAATACTTAGTGGTGTGTAAAGGCTTAACGAGACTGTTGTGAAGAATAATGTCTTCCAAAGTGTCCTAGGGTGTTCGCGCCTGGCAATTAGCGTCGCTAGTAACAGTAAGCATACCGGCCAAAAAATGTACAAAATATCTGCTGTGCCGCTTTGGGCGATAAACAAAAATTGGCCTGTCGTAACAGCGATAATCGATCCCAAAACAGCAACATTACGCTTAAACCAACGTTGCAGTAAAATGATTAGGCCAAAAGCTGATAATGCCGCCAGTACAAGTGACGGTAATTTGATGCTGAAATTACTAACACCGAATAAGTGTAGACTGGCTCGTTGCAAAAGATGGAATGGCAGGTTTGTAACAGCATAGCTGTCGATATTGCCAAGTGATATATTTGCGCTTTTAATGACGGTGTTTACTTCGTTATTTGATATACCGCCTGGCGCATACAGACCAGCAAAAACTAGCATGCCAACTAGAAAAAGGCCGATAATCGCGTAGCCTATTTTGTAGCGCCAGCGATAAAAGTAAAATGATGTAACATCAATACCCATATATTAGATTGATTATACCACGACTAGCTATCGTGTTTACGGTCAAGCGACATGAAACGCAGGCGCTCTGGGTGGAAGTAAAGTTCAATTTTGCCAGTTGGTCCGTTACGGTGTTTGGCGATGATAAGATCGGTAATATTCTCGCGCTCGGTTTCGGGATTATAATAAGCTTCGCGGTAAATAAACATGACGATGTCGGCGTCCTGCTCGATTGATCCAGATTCACGAAGGTCAGACAGTTGTGGGATTTGCGGGCTGCGCGATTCAACTGATCGCGATAGCTGGCTCAAAGCAATTACCGGCACGTTAAGCTCGCGGGCGATTAACTTCAGACCACGGCTAATCTCGCTTACCTCTTGAACGCGGTTGCCATCGCTTCGCCCGCTACCTTGCATTAGCTGCAAGTAGTCAATGATAACTAGGCCTAGCGGTTGTTCGTGGGCGGCTCGGCGGGCTTTGGTGCGCATTTCAAGGACGCTCAGGCCTGGCGTGTCGTCGATAAAGATTGGAGCTTCGGCCATCTCGCCCATTGCCTCGGATAATTTACTAAAGTCATCGTCGGACAGGTTACCAGTTCTAATATTCCAGGCGTCAACTCCAGAGGCATCGGCTAGCATACGGTCAACCAACTGCTCTTTACTCATCTCGAGGCTAAAGAATAAAACCGGTTGTTTAGCGACAGTGGCCACATTGTACGCCAGGTTGGTTACCAAGGTGGTTTTACCCATAGATGGGCGGGCGGCCAGAATAATCAGGTCGCTGCGCTGCAAACCAGCGGTCATGTTATCCAGGTCGCGGTAACCGGTACGCACGCCGCGCAATGTTCCTTTATTACGGTGTAGTTCCTCCATACGGTCGAAACTCTCCGTTAGGATACTTTCGATGCTGACAAGGTCTTGTTTAAGCGACTGATCACTAACTGAAAATAGCTCAGCTTCGGCTTTTTCTAGCAATTCTTGGGTGGTGGTATCTTCGTCGTAACCAAGTTCTGAAATCTCGCCACTAGCTTTGATCAAGCGGCGTCGAATGGCTTTTTGAGCGACTAGTTCAGCATAAGCTTCGGCGTGGGCCGAGGTTGGTACATAATTTGTCAGATCGGTTAAATAGGCCGATCCGCCAATAATTTCAATTTCTTTTTTACGCTTTAATTCTTCGGTTAGCGTAAGTAGGTCAACTGGTTTGTGTCGTTCATACAAGCGCATCATGGCGGCATAGATTATGGCGTGACGTTTTTCGTAAAAGTCCTTAGTGGTTACATGTTCGGATATATCAGCTAGAGTTTCTTCGTCAATCAAAACGGCACCGAGCAGACTTTTCTCAGCGTCCAAGTTTTGTGGTGGTATCTTTCCGGCGGGAACTTCTTTAGTTGCCATTATCCTCGACTGCGACCTCTTCTCCTCCGCCCATAATAGCAGCTACCGCGGCAGCTTGGCTATCTTTTGGCGGCTGAGCTGTGGGTATCGTGTGGATATCCAGTCCAAAAACCCCGACCTCATTAAGGCTTTTATGGAGAAGCGAGCTGTACCTGACATCATCTAACTTTTTCTTGTAAAATTTATTGCCAGTATAAAGCGTTAACAGGTTGTCTTCCAGGATATAATTGCATTTTTGTAGGACACTAAAGATCGCTACATAATTTTTGCGAGTATTTTCGATTAGCTTGTCCCAGTTAAACACGGCACTTTCAACGCTTGTCGCGACGGGCTGAACGATTTCTTTGGGTTTAGCGCGGGTAGCCTGTTTTTCAAGTTCGGCAATCGTCGCTGTTACCTCTAGGATTGGCGCCGACAGGGCAACTGTTTTTACGCCCACTACTTTTGGTGCAGCAGCGGTGCCGAGTGTACTAAGTAATTTAAGGTTAGGCTGCGCGCTCTTGGCGACATCCAACAGACTGTCGAGTAGCGACAAAAATTGCGGTTTTTCGACGATTATTTCACGTACTCGCTGAGTTAATTGTTGCGATAGAATTACGCCATTAATACCTTGGTCATAGGCGATGTCGAGTTGGCTGACGATGGCGGCAATATCATGATCTTCAACAGCAGCCAGCAGGTTATCGACCGATACTTTGGGCGCCAAGCCAATTGACGCCTCAATCAACTCGACCGTAATCGACTCTTTATCGCCAGACAAGCTAGCTAACTGATCCAGTAGACTAATGCTGTCGCGCATACTGCCGTCACCTCTTTCGGCAATTAGTTCCAGCGCTTCATCTTCGATTTTAATTTTTTCAGCAGCGGCGATTTGCTTTAAGTGCTTAACAGCTTCGGGTTTAGTAATGGCTCGAAAGCTAAAGCGTTGAGTGCGGCTGATAATTGTCGCCGGTAGCTTATCAACATCAGTAGTCGCCAGGATAAAGACAACGTGCTCGGGTGGTTCCTCGAGGGTTTTCAGCAATGCGTTAAAGGCGGCTTTTGATAGCATGTGGACTTCGTCAATGATATAGATTTTTTTGCTAGCCGCTACTGGTGCGATTTGAACTTTTTCGCGTAGATCCCGGACGTCCTCGACGCCATTATTGCTGGCAGCGTCAATTTCGATGATATCTAAATCAGTTTTGTCGTCATCATAGAGCGTTTTATTGATAGCGTGGGCTAAAATACGCGCTATAGAGGTCTTGCCGACGCCTCTGGGGCCAGTTAGTAAATAGGCGTGTGAAATACGGCCCTGCTCAATAGAACGCGCCAGAATGTCGGTGACGTGTTTTTGGCCGACAATTTCATCTAGCGATTTGCTACGATATTTTCGATACAATGCTTTGGACATTGTTGTTTTCCCCTCAATTTTCTTTTTTAAGTATACGCTTAATTTGTTTGTATTATTGTTGTGTTTTAAGCCAATGTTTTAGCTTTTACGTCATTATAGATACGGGCTATATTAACTAATATAACCACCACGCCGCTATTAATAGCACCATACTTAAAGCTAATTTTTTTCATATTTCCCCCTGTTTATCTCACCTGTTTGTTTTTCACCTCTTTGTGATGAATCTACTATACTGCTTTTGTTTAGCGGCTGCAATATATTGTAAAATAGTATATGGAACCTTAATAATTTAGCACTCCTTTTGAGGACGGCGCCCTTTATTGAAATATTCAATGCAGAGCGCCGCCCTCGTTAAATGAGACCGTGACTGCACGAGGCAGAACTGGATTATCAGCGGCGAAATAGGAATCAATATGGTGCAAGGATTGTCTGCAGGTCAGAAGCGCCAACTGCTTGACCTAGTACGTAAAGTCATGCAACATGCCATCGATGGCACGCGTTCGTTTGACGACGTTTGCGATGGCCTAGAGAGCATCATCGATGACACCACGCTTGATCGTGTCGTGAAAGCTCCGGTACGTTCCGCAACGCCGGATGAGCTGATCGATACGGTTTCGGCCTTTCTCGAGCAGTACGGTGGCGGACAGCAGGGCTATCAGCCTTCCGATATCCCCGAAGTGCCGAACTTCACCCCGTGGGGCAATAACTCGAAGAAAAAGTTATTGCTCGCCGTTTACTTACCGGCTAAGGGTCGCGTATCCGGATTAGCGCGCACCGTCGATGCCTGGTGGGACTTCATTGTCCCGCCAACCGGTATCACCAAGCATCGCTGGGAAGAGTTGAAAAGCGATTCCCAGCATCTCCGGTTAGTTCCCGGCGTGAAGTGTAACCCTGGTATTCGTTGGGTAGCATTTGACCCTAGCGCCTACCAGGGCAAATCGCCAAAGTACGCCATCGCTCAATCGGCAATCGATGGCACCGCCCTGGCGCACGCTGAGGTCTTGATGGCCGCAGCGCAGTTACCACAGTGGGTGTCGAGCTGGGACGGTGTCGAATCACCATACCCCAACATGACGGCGCTTCAGTTCTGCCTGAACAACAGGTGGTCGCATACACCGTATCTCAACAGGTCGAGTACCGGTGTTCGGCTCACTCTGGACGCCTACGACACGCTTAGTAGTGTTAGGGCTTCGTACTGGGCTTCGCCACTTGTGGAAGTGCTAAAAAACGGTTCCTAGCACCAGAGAGGGCCTTGGGCCTGCGCCCCTGGCCCTCTCGGCGCTCCGCCCGGTTGACTTGAAAAAGTCGATCGGGCTTTTTCATTTGTAATTAAAATAGCTCGCGATTTGCGAGCTATTTGTCTAAAAACTAAATTTTTACTAAAGAGCGGCTTCGACAGCGGCCCATTCGGCGTCAGGGTTGTCAGCTGGTACGATAATCGTTACCTGGTCGCCAACGGCAATTCTAAAGTAAGTTACACTGGCCAGTAGGATGCGGTATTCGCGGCCGTTAGCCTCGACATAGTAAGCACCATCGTGTTGTACCAAGGTACCAATAATCTGACGTCGTTCGGTTGGGCCAATTTGCTTGTAAATAAAGCTGCCATCGTCGGCGATTGTCAGTTTAAGGATATCACCTTCGACTAATTTTGATTTGCTGGCGTAGTTAGCTGGTACTGGGTACTCTTTGCCATCTGGACCGGCCATTTTCTGACCGTCAAAGATACCTTCGACAATTTTGCCGCTGACATCTTCGGCTTTACTGGTTTTTGGTGTCAGAACAGTGCCGTCTTCGCCAATGATGCTAATTAATAGCTCTTTAGCGGCCGCTAGGTTAGTTTCGGCCTCTTGAATAAGCGTATGTAGTCGCTTGACTTGTTTTTCTGGTAATTCAGACATGATAGCTCGCAATTTCCTCTTGTCTATTTTTGTAGTTATTACCCCTATATATATCAACTTACTATAAAAAAGTCAATATTACCCACTTCTTCAACCCTCCCTCGCCACACTCGACCCCATATTTCTATAACACATGCTTCACGCCAGGTCTGAACAAGGGCCCCGGCGCCTTGTCAGAACTTGGCCTCCAGGGTGTCATAGAAATAGAGGTCTTCGGTTGGCTCTACCTGCAATTCTTGGAGTCTGGTATAAAAACCGCTCAATTACCCACTTTTCCACATAAATTTAAGCGGTCAACGCATTATTGTTGTAGTTTTTGCTTAAAACAAAAACCACCCTTTCAGGCGGTCTTTGTGAATTGATTCAAATTGGTCGAATGTTTGGTAACTAGCTAAGTTCGACAGTTGCGCCAGCTTCTTCAAGCAATTTCTTGGCAGCTGCGGCTTCTTCTTTGTTAGCTTTTTCCTTGACAGGTGCTGGAGCATTGTCAACGATAGCTTTTGCTTCACCAAGACCAAGGCCAGTAATTTCCTTAACAGCCTTGATAACGGCAACTTTTTGGTTTCCGGCCTCTTGCAAGGTAACGGTAAACTCATTCTTTTCGTCAGCAGGTGCAGCAGCATCGCCAGCTGGGGCAGCGGCAACGGCTGCAGCTGGAGCGGCGGCGCTTACGCCCCATTCGTCTTCCAGGTGCTTTACGATTTGGCTCAGCTCTAGAGCTGAAAGTTTGTTGAGTTCATCAACGATTTTTTTCTGACCAGCAGAAAGGGTGATTTCAGTATCAGCCATGATATTTCTCCTTATTAATTGAATATGGTTACAAAATTAAATTTGTTCGGCGTGTTGTGACAATACTTGTGCAAAGCCACGTTGTGCGCCATTGGCAACGCCCAAGAAACGTGTAAGTGGAGCTGCGATAACACTGACGACCTGGCCGCGGAGTTGATCCTTGGTTGGAAGTTCAGCTAAGGCTTTAACGGAAGCGGTGTCTAGTGATAGACCTCGTCCGTCAAAACCAGCAACTAACTTTAGTTCTGGGTGTTTCTTAGCAAAAGCAGCCAAAACCTGAGCAGGAGTAACTTCGTCTTCGCTTGAAAAAGCGTAAACTAGTTGTCCGGTTAGCAGGCTTGTGTCGGCAGCTTTAAACTTCTCGTTTTGTCCTAAAGCAACGCGTACAAGGCGGTTTTTGACCACTTTGATAACAACGTTGGCTTCACGGGCAGCGGCTCGAAGTTGTTGCATGTCAGCAACGCTTAGGCCGGTGTAGGCTGCGCCTACAGCACCTTTGGCGGTAGCGAACAAATCAGCTAATTCTGTAACCAAAGTGTTCTTTTTATCGCGGGTAATTGCCATAAAAGTTCTCCTTTGATTATTGTTTCATTCGACCGGATTGTGAATGTTCTAGACAGTTGCGATTCCAAATAAAAAGTCTTTGGACCTCGCACTGCCAAAGACTAAAATCGAAAAATGTATGTTTTACATGATCCTCGGTAGCGAATTAAGTATTTTCATACAGCTACTGTCTTTGGTGATGTCTGGCGGTAGTATACCAAATCATCGTATCTGTTGTCAATAAAACGAAAATGAATGCAATTTTAACACGCAATAACATATATGGACTAATCTATCAAAAAGCTGTATAATAAATAGCCGTGTGTGCTATGAAAGCAGAAGATGATCCATCAATTAACCCCTCACTTACTAATGAATCTTTTAATGATTCAGATGAAATTATAGATCCTCGCGAAAAACTGCGCGGAGAGCATTTAACTTGGGGCGCTACACCCTTAATCTTTAATAGTGATCAAATGGTCATATTCGATACTCTTAAAAAGCGAATTGATAATAATACACCCGTTTTAACACCTAACAACGTAAAAGAATTCGTCATGCAGCATTTTATGTCGCGCTTTTTTCAGCGCCAGGATCGCAACGCCAAAAGTTTTGTAGATCGTAGCCCGGATGTTTATCTAGAAGATTTAGATAATTCATATCAAGATATTTTAATTGCGGCCATGTCCGGTATTTCAAATCCAAATGATCTATTAGTACTTCGTGAAAAACTTGATATGCCATCAATCGAGCTAGCGCGTCTAACCCACCCCTACGGTACGCACATGGAAACGCTCGAAGATATGCGCCAGGCTGTTGACTTTGCGATTGAAGCCAACGGCGGCCGAATTATCCGGGATGACTCAATGACAACTTTTGGTGTCGATGGGGGTCACATTCAAGATAAAGGCGAAAATATTGAGCTAGGCTTTTTAATGAAACGTAAACGTGTCCGTGGTATTTTGCCAGACGGTACGGTGATTATAGAACGCTCCACTTTTGTATTACGAGTAGATAAAGAGAGCCCACTTGACCAGGATGTTGCCCAACTATTTCGCGACATTAAAATTGATAAGAACCCCGACTGGGGAAAACAGGTTATGGAGATTATTAATGCCAATAATCTGATACCTGGACTGCTGGACAGTAACGAATTTGAGACTGCCATTCCTCTGTCTACGACAACTTATGCTTTTAACCCTCAGCGCGTCTACGAACTTGAAAAAACCGAAGAAGCAAAGCGTAATTGTGAAGATAGTATCCCTGAGTGGTTGATTGATGCTCGAGAAAAAGAAAAGAAAAAAAAAGAAGAAGAAGAAGAAAGAGCTGCGGCTGAGGCTATGTTGAAAGCATACCTTGAGCGAAGACGCTTAAAAAAGTCTAGATAGCCACCGTTCCATTGCTGAGAATTATCATCTTTACGTAACGTACGTCGGCTTATACACTAGCAAGTATGATATCTGCAATTGTAGCGGTCGCAAAAAATGGTGTAATCGGTAAATCGAATAGTTTGCCGTGGTATTTGCCGGCTGATTTAAAATACTTCAGATCGATTACAAAGGGCTGCGATGTCATTATGGGTAAAGTTACTTATGATTCGATTGTTAGCCGCTTGGGTCACGGCTTGCCTGGTCGTGCCAATATCGTCTTAACCCGCGACTCTTCTTATACTTCTGAGTTTGCTAAAGTCGCGACGTCACTCGATGACGCCATCGCCGCAACTAGTAGTGAAGAAGTCTTTATTATAGGTGGCGCTCAAATCTACGCCTTAGCGAGTGACCTTGTCCAGCGTTGGTATATAACAGAAGTTGATGCTGATATTGATGGCGATGTTATATTGAAGGGTTTTAATAAAAGTGAGTTCACAGAAACCGCTCGAGAGTCACATCTGTCTGATGACAAAAATCAGTACAATTACGACTTCGTTACTTACGAGCGCAAGTAAATGAACGAGTCGTTAGTAGCCCGCGTGCTTAGGTTGTACAATTTAGACTATTTGCGGATATTGCCTTCTCAAAAAGGTTATCGTAATGAAATTCATCCAGTCGAGCTGAAGAATCTTGCAACGGTTCAACTCACCTTTTTTAAAAACGAACCAGGAATTTTAAAACGCGTTGAGCGCGCTGATAAGGTTTCGGAGTTTATTGCGTCATGCGGCTTGCCGACTCGCGTTCGGTTTGATAAAAAAACAATTCAATTATCAAGTCAAAGCCGCCATATTTACGCCGGTCTTTATACTTACCTGCCCGGTAATACAATTGCCTGGGAAAGCTACAGCAAAACCCACATTAAACTACTGGGTCAGACAATGAGCGATATGCACGCTATTCTTGCTCGTCAAGAATTTACGAATCAACCGCATGTTATTGATGAATGTAGGTCACTTCTAGGCCGCATGGATAATTACTTTTCGAGTAATGATGTAAAGATGGCTATGTTAAAGAAACTCAGCATCGCCATCGATGTTGATTCTCAAAAATACCAACGATTGCTCGATGGTTGCGATGGTTTGCCCGGTAAACAGCAACTTCATATGGACTTCGTTCGTGGCAATATACTTTTTGCACCCGTTTCTAATGGTAATAAGTGTCAATTAGGTAACCTGGCGATCACTGGAATATTGGATTTTGAAAAAACGGCAGTTGGCTTGCCGGTCTTTGACGTCGCACGTACTCTAGCCTTTTTATTGGTTGACTGTAAAAATAAAACCCCTGATCAAGTATGGAGGTATTTTTTATATTCCGGTTATCAAAAACGTGGTGCCGCAAAACTTATGTATAACAATTTGTTACTTCAGCAACTAGTTGAATTCTTTCTACTACACGATATATACAAGTTCTTGCGGCACAATCCATACGAATCACTTAATGAAAACGAGCACTTCATAAGGACTAAATATATTATGTCTGAGTACTGTATGATACACTAACCTTAGTTATCTAACGAGGTAGTGTAATATGTCCGACTGGAAAAACCGATTAGTTTCTCAAAGCGATTTGATGGTTTTGAGCGAAAAGCTAAAAGAGAAAAATAAAAAGATTATTTTTACAGCTGGGTCTTGGGATTTAATTCACGCTGGTCAGTGTCGTTATCTTGAAAAGGCCCGTGAGTTAGGTGATGTTTTGGTGGTTGGCGTCAGTTCGAACTACGCAATCAAAAAAGTCAAAGGTCCCAACAAGCCAATCCTTGATGAAAAAATTCGCGCCGAAATGCTGACATATCTAAAATCGGTTGATTTCGTAACTATCTTGCCAGAACCAAGCTGCCAGCCTACCCTAGGTCTACTTCAGCCAGACGTCTTTGTTACTGTCAAAGAAGATTGGACAGATGAATACAAATCATCTCGCGAGTATAAAACAGTTATTAAATATGGTGGCGAAGTTGTCGTCGTTGACCGACAATCAACCGCAATATCTACTACTAAAATCATTCAACGCGCTATTGGTGGACAACTAGGCGAAGTGTTTAAAGACTTTATGGATCTTCGCAAAGAACCGCTCAAAGAGTAACCTCGATGGACGAAGCTACTAAGAAAAAACAAATTGCCTACCGAGACGCCAGGGTTAATGGTACCTACGATGAAATCTGGCAGTCAGTTGGTAAGTGTGTTTTTTGTGATTTAAACGACGACTATATAATATTTGAAGAGAACGGTGTGGTTCTAACCATTGCGTTGTTTGCATATATTGATGGCCATGTGATGATTATTCCTCGTCGTCATGTACGCTCAGTCAAGGAATTAACGTCGTCTGAATGGGAAACGATGCGCAAGTTTATGTATATTGCGAAGAAAATGATTCGTGACATATACGGTATTAAGGGTATGCAGATTATTCAAAAAGATGGCGCCGATGCCCAGAGTACAGTCGATCACATACACTTTCACTGCGTGCCATTTGACGGTCCGGATTTAACAACCTGGAACTATCGTACACTGACAAATACGCCGATTGAAAATGCTCATTTGTATCAAAATAAAATTCGGGATATTACTAAACTAGCTTCACGGTTTGCAAAGAAGTATCAGGATGAATAATTATAATTTTGATTGGTCAGATTTGGCTTTTGGAAGCAAAAAACCACTTTCGGAGTTAAAGGCTACATTTATAACAGCGCCACGTGAAATATCCACCGCGCGTTTTACGGAGTTAATAAAAGACTATTTACCGACAGGACATATTATCCTGGGAATTGCCAAAGAGCAATATATTGACGGCTTTGCTGATCAGCCACAATTTCGGGCCCTCAAACAGTCGGATATTCAGCCACTAGTTGATAAGGTCAACGCATCTGCTTCGCCTCGTAAAATTACAATTTTGCGATATTTTCAACGAGACCTTGTTTCTATAGTCGAAAAAATAAAGCCGAAGCGTGCAATTTTTATTAACGGCTCTTGGCATTATTCGTTTCACACGTTACCTATCTATTACGCATTAACAGGTCTAAGTATCCCCTACTCGCTCGTCTCGCCTTTTACCGATGAGGCCGAAGCAAAGTCTTATGAAAAATCGATTGAAAAAGCCATTAAGCAACCTCAGCAAAAAGTATTTTCAAGTGACGAGCAAGTAATGATTTTGGTAGATTCAGTCGCCAAGTCGTCATTTGATTATGGTTTTCAAACTGGTTTAGTGCTGGCAAGGAAGACAAAAACTGGCTACAAATACATCGCGAGCGCCTATAACAGAGTTGTTCCTTATCAAACATACGCTATGCACTTTGGAGCTTCGCGTGAGCTGAATTTTTCGCCTCCAAATGACCTTAATCATTACGATACAATCCACGCCGAAATGGAACTTATCGTCAAAGCGCAAAAAGAAAATATAGATCTTAAGGGTACGACACTATTTATTAATCTGATGCCATGC
>DAIOXF010000006.1:0-13239 GCA_036758105.1 Candidatus Saccharimonadota bacterium
GCCCTGCACCGCCGGAAGCACGCCCAGCGCCACGGTGCTGAGCGCACCGCCAGTGTAGAGCGAGTGACGCCGGTATTATTTGGCGGTGAAGCTTTTAATACTTTGTCTGAGGATGATATAGAGGTGTTAGCGGCTGAAATCCCAACAGTTAATGTCGGCCTAAGCCTGGTTGAGGCCTTGGTAAATACGGAAGTTGCCGCCAGTAATGGCGAAGCTCGCCGCTTGATTGAATCTGGCGCCGTGTCGGTTAATGGCGAAAAGGTAAGCTCTGATCAGGTTATTGAATCCCGCTCTCTTATCAAAAAAGGCAAAAACAACTTTATCTTGGCAAAATAGCCGCATCCCCAGCCTGATTAAATTAAACTTGCTATGATAGCTATATGAATTTGCTGTCATCGCTGGAGAAGATCAAGGGAGTTGGGCCGAAGGTTGCCGAGCAGTTTGCCGACGCTGGGCTGCTGACAGTGGGTGATTTGATTAACTTTTTGCCTCGGGCACACGAGGATTATTCAGCCATAACCAGAATTATTGATATTGCACCAGGTAAACGCACGATAAAAGCAAAGTGTGAAAAGATTGCAACGCGACCAGTCCGCCGAGGTCTTAGGATTACGACGGCAACATTAGCGGACGACAGCGGCAAACTGCAGGCGGTTTGGTTTAATCAGCCTTATCGCGAGACTCAGCTTAAATCAGGCGAGGAATTCTTCTTTTCGGGCGAGTTTGAATTTAATTATAACCGCTATCAGTTGACTAACCCTAGCGCCGAGCGCGTCAGTGAGATGCCTGTTCAGACTGATAGGGTTTTACCGGTTTACCGGGCTATTAAAGGTTTAAAAACACCGTTAGTACGCAAAATATTAGCCGAGCTAAAACCCCTGATTACAATGTTACCTGAAAGCCTGCCCGAAGAAGTTATAAAGTTCGAAAAGTTACTTAGTCGGTCCGAGGCGATTTTAGCAATGCACTTTCCAAAAGCGGTTGAGGATATCGAAAAAGCACGTGAACGCCTGGCTTTCGAGGAATTATTTGAACTGCTACTTGCCAGTCAGCTGAACCGTCAAGAAAACTCTAAACTAGAAGGCTGGCATATTCCGTTTAATCAGCCGGTTGTTAAAGAATTTGTACAGAAGCTGCCATTTAGCCTGACTAATGCTCAGCGTCTGACGGTTTGGGAGATTATTCAGGATTTTGAACGTAAAGTGCCAATGAACCGGTTGTTGCAGGGTGATGTTGGTGCTGGTAAGACAGTTGTGGCCGGTATAGCTGCCTTACAGGCGGCACATGGTGGTTTCCAAACGGCATTAATGGCACCAACCGAGATTCTAGCCACACAACACGCTGAAACACTAATGAAATTATTATCGCCATTCAATATAAGAGTCGGTTTGCTGACCGGTAGTGTTAAGGGTGCCGCCAGAAAGACATTATATGAGGCCATCAGAACCGGCGAAGTTGATGTGGTCGTCGGTACGCACGCTTTGATTCAAGAGACAGTTCATTTCCACAGATTAGGTTTTGTGGTAATTGACGAGCAACACCGTTTTGGTGTATCGCAGCGCCAAGAGCTTTTAAAAAAGTCAGAATTTATGCCGCACATGCTAGCAATGACAGCGACGCCAATCCCAAGAAGCCTGGCGCTAACTGTTTACGGTGAGCTGGATATCTCGATCTTAAACGAGCTGCCGAAGGGTCGCAAGCCGATTAAAACCAAGATTTGGTCGCCCAATAGCCGGGCTCAACTATATACACTCGTCGATGAGGAGATAAACGCTGGTCGCCAGGCCTATGTGATCTGTACTTTAATTGACAATAACCCCGATAACGAACTAAAAAGTGTTCAAAATGAATATAAAAAGCTACAAAATTCGATTTTTAAACATCGCCGTATTGGTCTGCTACACGGCAAAATGAAGAGCGACGAAAAAGAATCGGTCATGAGCCGATTTGCAAGTGGTGAACTTGATATTTTAGTCAGTACGACCGTTGTTGAAGTCGGTGTCGATATACCGAACGCCACTGTTATGCTCATTGAAGATGCTGACCGCTTTGGTCTAAGCCAATTGCACCAACTTCGAGGTCGTGTTGGCCGAAGCGTCTATCAAAGTTATTGTTACCTGGTGACCAGTACTAGCGCCAAGCCGAGTGTTCGATTGAAGGAAATTGAAAAGAGTAATGACGGCTTTTACCTAGCCGAAGTTGATCTTAAACTGCGCGGTCCGGGTGAAATCTATGGTCGGGCTCAACATGGTGCCTTGAATCTGCAGATTGCTACTTTGGCTGACACCCGCCTAATTGCCCGTGCCAAACATCAGGCCAAGCTCTTCGTTGAGTCTGGCCAGAACCTGCTAAAATATAAACAGTTGGCGACAAATGTGCAACATTATCAACGCCTTACAACACTAAACTAAAATGGTTAAATTCTAATACTATGTACGCAGGCACGACATTTCGTAAAGATTCCGGAACTATTGTTGGCGTCCACCAAAAAATCGATAGGGTGGCTAGGCGTCTTCTTAAAAAACGACTCACTAGCGCGACCAACTTTCCAACAATAAATCAGATACTACACTTTGAAGGCAATAATGGCCCGGACGCGATTAAACGCAAAAGTCCGTCCAAGGACGAGCCATGGCACTATATTAACCCCGCTAAGCCAGAAGATCGGGCTTTGATTGGACTAATTAATGACCATATCTATAACCTAACAGAAGCGCTGCGATCTAATAACGAGCAGAGGGCGGCGTTTGAGGCTGCCTGGATGGCTCATGCTGTCGTCGACGGCTTGACGCCAGCTCACCACTATCCTCTGAACGATAAGATTGAGGAACTATGGGGCAAGCCACATCAAGAGCGACTAACGATTGCCGACAAGAACATTATTAAAGGTAATGGTGGAATCGATACAATTTCTAAGAACTGGCAGTACTGGGGTGTCGGTGGCGTATTTTCGGCACATTTGTCGTTCGAGTTAGGTATTGCATCGACAATTGCAACGCAAAAGTTCTCTAATATCGATCCAACTACCGCCGAATTTAAGCAAGTTGAAAAAGATGGGTTTGAAGTCGTATTTACCAAAATGCTATACAAAATCGACGCTATGAAGATGTACGAGGAATTCGGCGTAGGTGGCTGGACGCGCAGCCTGGCTGTTGAGACTCGTGACGTGCTCATACCCGAAATTATGCGTACTGTTTGCCTTGCCTGGTACTATGCTGCCTACTTGGCTGGAGATAAAAATCTGTGAACGTAAGGATTATTGCCGGTAAGTTTGGTTCGCGCTCGATAAAAGCGCCGCACGGACACGCGACTCATCCAATGAGTGATCGCATAAAAGGCTCGCTATTTAATAGTATCGGCGGTGTTGTTGAGGGTGCCGAGGTGTTGGATGCCTTTGCCGGATCGGGCGCATTGGGTTTTGAGGCCCTGAGCCGCGGTGCTAAAAGTATCGTTTTTGTCGATCGCGACCGCGGAGCTGTTCAAACGATTACTGAAAACATCGATTTATTAGGCTGCGGAGACGTCGCAAAGGTCACTCAGTCCGGCGTTGCCACTTGGGCTGACACGACTGATTTAAAGTTCGATATCATTTTTGCCGACCCGCCATATGGTGACCCGCAGTTTTCCACAGTTAGTCGATTATTCAGACTATTGAAACCGAATGGGCTTATGGTATTATCATATCCAGGTAGGGGTGAGGCGCCGACCGGCACTAATGGAGTTGTTGTGGTGGACAATCGTAGTTACGGAACCGCGGCGCTCACGTTCTACCGCCAGAGTGAATAGATGACCTGATGAAGGTCTTTTTTATTTGGCGGGGGAGGACTTGGTCACCGTCGGTGACCACGAAACTTCGCGACTAGCAACCAGTTGCTATCGGAAGGTTTCCTTGCGATCCGCAGACGTTGCGGGTCTCACCTTCACGTCCACGGGGTGAGGACAAGTCCTTACTTGGTCGCTACCAAACAAAAAACCGACCATAAGGTCGATTCTTTGTTTGGTACGCGAGAAAGGACTTGAACCTTCACGCCCGGAGGCACTAGCTCCTAAGGCTAGCGTGTCTACCAATTCCACCACTCGCGCACATGTATCTGGTAACCCAATTACTATAGCAAAAAAGCCTTAACAGATAAAGACCTAACTTCCTATTTCTTACACAATGCTTGTGCTATCATAAATACAGCAAGCCACAAAGACTAGGGATGGAGAGTATGAGTAAAATTGCGCAATATCTGAACGAACATATACTGGGAGAAATTACTGGGGCAAAATCAATCCGACAGCGTTTCTCGCGTGACGGTAGCATTCTTACGATAATGCCGGAGCTTGTTATGTTTCCGCGCGTTACAAATGACATTCGTAAAGCTGCTCGCTTTTCGTGGCAACTAGCCGAAAAGGGCCACATTTTGCCAATCACGGCTCGCGGTTATGGATCAGATCAGACCGGTGCGGCTATTGGTAAGGGTTTGATTATTAACACAACAGCTCACCTGAATAACATTATTCACATCGCCCTTAAAGAAAAAGAACATACCGTTCACGTTCAACCAGGCGTAAATTTCAAAGAGCTGAATGACATCTTGAACTGGCATGGACTGCACGTACCGACCTATCCCGAATCGGCTGCCTTCAGTACGATTGGCGGCGCGGTGGCTAATAATTCCGGCGGACAGTTATCTGGTAAGGTTGGTTTAACCGGTAGCTGGGTTGATCGTTTGGAAGTAGTTCTAGCCAATGGCGATATTATCGAAACTAGCCGGCTCAACAAAAAAGAATATAGTAAAAAACGTGGCCTACAGACCTTTGAGGGTGAGATATACCGCAAAATTGACGGCCTGATTGAAGATAACCAAGAATTAATTAACGAAAAGCTACATGAAACCGACAAGGATAACTCTGGCTATGCGCGCATTAACGCCGTTCGTCATCGCGATGGTTCGTTCGATCTAACGCCGCTATTAATTGGTAGTCAAGGTACACTTGGTGTTATTTCGGAAATCGTACTAAGGACCGACTTTTTGAGCGCTAATCGAACGGTTTTAGTGGCAGTTCTTGGTAGTAGCGAAGCGGCTCGTGATGCTGCCGATATACTACGAGCTATCGACCCAGCTTCACTTGAGACAATCGATGGCGCCATCTTTAAGGCAGCCGCCTCAATGGGCAAACAATACGCCTTTATGAAGTTAGATAAAGTTGATATTGCAACTGGCGCACTAGTTTACATGCAGCTTAGTGACTTTAACGACCGAGCGCGGGCTCGTAAGTTGAAAAAGGCGATTAAAGTCTTACAGAAATTCAATCCGACGATTTTAACTTCGGACGAATATTCTTACGAGGAACTCGATTCAATGCGCGAAGTTATGTCGAGCGTTATGGCGCCAGATTCCGACAGTGAATCATACCCACCACTAATTGACGGCGCATACGTACCAAGTAATCGTTTTGAAGAGTTTTCATTAGCGGTTAATGACCTAGCCGACAAGCACCATATTTCGTTACCACTGCAAAGGCGTGTACTTGACGGTGTAGTCAGTACTAGGGCTTGCTTGCAGCTCGATAAAGTATCAGACAAACAAAAGGTCTTTAAATTGATTAGCGATTATAGCCAGTTGGTTGAAAAACTAGGTGGCACGTTTATTGCTGATTCTGGTGAGGGACGCATGAAGGCTAGTGCCTCATTTGCCTTGATGGATGAGGATTTACGAAAGCTATACGAACAAATTCGTGCTGTATTTGACCCTTACGGCACGCTCAACCCTGGTGTTAAGCAACCGTCAGATTCAAGGACTTTGATAGCTGCCTTGCGCTCATCCTACGATCAGTCTGATTTTGCGCAGTATTCACCACATAGCTAGGCCTTGAAAACAATTGTCCTCACCGCTATGCTAGTTTAGGTACGTCGTAATGCGCGAATGGCGTTTATGAGAAAATCGTAGACGCGCTAGCGTGACCAGTAACATATGCGCGAGTGGCGGAATGGTAGACGCGCTAGCTTCAGGTGCTAGTGTCCCTCGGGACGTGGAAGTTCGAGTCTTCTCTCGCGTACCAAAAGAAAAAGCTGTCTGAAATGACGGCTTTTTCTTTTGGTCGGTCGAAACGCCGTCTTCTCTCGTGTATTTAAAAGATTATTTTTTACCTTCTTTTGACCACAGTATCCATTTAACTTATACTTACAACTATCCATGTGGGCTAAACATAAACAACGCGGTTTTACTATCGTCGAACTTCTGATTGTTATTGTGGTGATTGGTATTTTGGCAGCGATTACCATCGTGGCCTACAACGGCATCCAAGGCCGGGCCCAGGTGGCGGCCGTATCGTCAGCTCTTGACCAGACCAATCGGAAATTAGCCATATACATGGTCGACAACAGTGCCTATCCGCCAGACCTAGCTACGGCTGGTATTAATAACTCAGGTGGTACAACCTACCAGTATTCGGTTAATAATGCTGTGTCACCACAGACTTACTGCGTGACAGCCACCGACGGCTCGACTAGCTACAAAGCTAGTTCAGTCGCCACCGCTCCAACTAGTGGCGGCTGCCCCGGGCATGGTGTCGGTGGAGTGGCGGCGGCCGTTAACTTGGTTACTAACCCGAGCGCCGAAGTTAATGCTAATGATTATCATCCAGATACGGCCGCGCCAACGATTACTTCATCCAACCTTCAGGCCTACAGCGGTAGCAGATCAATCCGACTAACGAGCACGACTGTATCGACCGATGATGCAACCTACTTTTCTACCACTCTGGACCCAGGTACTTACGCGGTCAGTTATATGGTGTACTCGCCAGTCGCCCGTTCGGCCGAGTATTTTGATTGGGGGGCCGGGGCAGCGGGCGGTGGCGTCCAAGTCGGCCGCCGGTCAATCACGGCTAATACGTGGACTCAAATATCTGGCTCAATCACTCTTACTGGCTCTTCACTCGCCAATATTTCTATTTATATTCATAATGGCGGTGGTCCAAGTGCTTCCGGTCAAGACGTCTTTATCGACGCTTTTATGATTAGTTCTACGGTTAGCAATTACGCTGACGGTAATTCTCCTAACTGGGTATGGAACGGCACGCCTAACAACTCGACTTCGACCGGACCAGCCTTATGATGACGACCAAAAAACACCCCGGTTTCACTATCGTAGAACTGCTCATCGTCGTTGTCATCATCGGTATCCTAGCCGCTATTACCATTGTGGCATACAACGGCATAATTAGCAGGGCGCGGGATGCGCGAGTCAAAGATGCCGCTACAAAAGTAGCACAAGCTGTTCAAATATGGTCGATCAATCGTGGTGGTCAATTGCCGACGGGGTCGGGCTGGAGTACCACCACACCGGTAAATAATGGGGTATGTACCGGAGGCATAGGGGGAGGATTTGCCGGTACTGGTACTAACGCTTGTACGCTTGAGGATATGCTGGTCGACAGCAAGCTCTTGCCTGCGAACTTCATATCATCTTTGCCTCCTAATACAAATTTTGGCGGCTCGAATACCGGGAGTCTGACGATGATGTTCTATAATTGTGGTGGCGGCAGCAATTTCTTCCTGTTCTATTCTCTAGAGAATCCCACCGCTACGGATACGAGCGACGTGAATAACGCGAGCACAGCCTGCGGCTCCTACCAACGAGATACAACTGGCATGCGCGGGGCAAAGGCGCTGTCGTTCTAGTAAATGGATGGCTTGGTGACGGCCCCCCTCTGTTATAACCAACGAAAGCAAATGCTTATCTTGCCCGCAATGCTTATCTCGATTCTTTCAAAGAGCGCTCGCCGAAATTGTTGCTCGTGTGGCGCGTTGATACTTAAGGATATTCTCATGAGCGGAGCTTCCGTCAGCGGAGACATCACTGCGACCGTTTCTCGCTTCTATCGTGGTGGCTAGGGTTTCGCTCACACCAAGTTTACGGCTGCTGTAGACAAGCGCGGGTATGCGGACGCCGATTCGTTCGATGCCCAGAGTCGCGCCTCAAACAAGGGACCAGCCCGAGCTGTACACCGTTGCGGCACGCCCGAGATTCTCGGGATGGGGGCCGCATGGGTGGGGGTCGAGTGCGGCCGCGAGGCTGGAGTCTCGAGGTGTCTGCTCTCTAACCAGGGAGTCCAAAGCGTCTTCGGTCAGCTCGGTGTCGGCCTGCGTACACTAGTGCTCTGGGCGCCAATGTGGGCGTACAAAGCAAACAATCGACCCTATGGTCAGTTTTTTGTTATCATGAGACGTATGAAGAAGCCCATGACTATACACTACATCTGGCGGAGTTGTTCTGTATGATAACGAAGTTTTGCTAATTAAATGGAAAAACAAGGATTCGATAGAGTTTCCGAAAGGAACTATAGAGCGTGGTGAGGACTTTAATAATCTCTGGATGGGACTAACAGATGCCGAAAGAATTCTGATATTCGATGACGCTCGCGAGGTCTTAGCTAGAGCGATAAAATATCGTGTCTGATACACTATGGTTATATGATGCGTACGACAACTACTACGAACGAACACATCAACGGCATTGGGCCACATACTAAACCCTGGCCGACCGGCGACCAGTACGATCCAGAATTATTAGAGCATGGCGATAGGCGAAATGTACTCGATAAATATCGCTACTGGACGGTTGAAGCTATCAAGGCCGATTTAGATAAAAGTCGGGTTGATCTTCACATTGCTATCGAAAATTGGCAACACGATATGAACATTGGCACAATCGTACGAAATGCAAACGCCTTCAATCTAGCAGCGGTTCATATAATCGGTCGGCGTCATTGGAATCGGCGCGGTGCGATGGTGACTGACCGGTATCTGACGATTGACCATTTTGATACAGTTACCGAGTTTGCTGATGCGATGGCTAAGGATGGCCGCGAAATTATTGCTATCGACAATTTACCTGGTGCGATTGCGCTATCTAAAACAACACTTCCGAAGAAGGCAGTTCTGGTTTTTGGCGGTGAAGGTCCGGGTCTAAGCGCAGAAATGGTGGATGCTAGCACTAAAATGGTGGCAATTGAGCAATTTGGCAGTACCAGGTCAGTTAATGTTGGTGTTGCATCTGGAATTATTCTCTATGAATGGATGCGTCGGAATATTTTGACAAGTTAAATATAGCCTGACATAATAGAGGTATGGCAGAGTCCCCAGAAGCGTCCCGGCCAACGGTAGATCCCGGTGAACGACCAGGATTGGGGATACGTACGCGCTATGGACTCACACTCGAACCAAGTGAAGAATTACAAGATCTTATAATACCCTTTTTAAGGCCAGAAGCCGTTCGTCGGGTTGTAGGCCGTCAAGGGCTTCGTTTTGGCATTGCGATGCATCAAGTCGAAGTTATCCAAGCAGATAGAAAAAGTGCTCACTTAGCTTCGCAAATTCGTAATTATGAAAAGGCTACAACAAGGTATAAGAAGGGAGGGGGCGTTCAGTTTAGGCTACCTCAGAATGGTTTCGAATATATACAGAGGCGCGGTAAAAACGGCGCCCTTACTAGCTTATCTTTTGAATTATCAGCTTCTTCAATAGTGCGTGGTGGCATAATGCGTCCGCCGTTTTTTGATGATGCAGATCACGAGCTACGGGCTCATATTGTCTTTCCGACCGAATACGTCGTGCCTAACGCCGACGAACAGGCTGAAGAGTTACAAATGGCGATGCACGCTGAACACCCCAGTGCTAGGGACGGACTCGCATATTATGGTCTACATTTTTGGGGGTTACAAGTATTGGGGCGTGAAGTACGGCCAGTGTCTGCGCTAAGAATTGTCAGATCGGGTGATGAGGCTTAACACCTATCGTAATCTTGTGTTTTGGTGATATTAATGAGACAATTACCCCATAATGAGTGCATTATCTTCACAGCCATACAAAGGAACGCGCGATTACTATCCAGAGGATAAGCGCGTCCAGAATTATATTTTTAAGACGTGGCAAACGGTCGCTGAGCGTTTTGGCTATGAAGAATATGGTGCACCAATGCTTGAGCCGCTCGACATTTACCTCGCAAAAAGTGGTCAAGAGTTAGCTGGCGAACAAACCTACACCTTTACTGATCGTGGTGGTCGGATTGTGGCAATTCGTCCCGAAATGACTCCAACTATTAGTCGTATGGTGGCTGCTAGGCGCCAAGAGCTGCCATATCCCGCGCGTCTGTATTCAATTGCAAACTATATGCGCTACGAACGTCCACAGCGAGGTCGTGAACGTGAGTTTTGGCAATTTAATGCCGACATTTTTGGTGTTGATGATATTTCAGCTGAAGCCGAAATTATTACGATGGCTGATGCCGTAATGAAGGCTTTTGGCGCTCAACCTGATGATTATGTAATTAAGATTAACAACCGCAAACTGATTAACTTTATGATGGCACAATACCTGGGCTTGGATGTAGTTGGAGCTCAGCTGATGGTTAAGTTGTTCGATCGTAAAAACAAGATATCCGAAAGTGATTTTATAGACCAAGCACGCGAGATATTATCGGAAGACGCTGATAATGGCGTCGAGAAGATTAATGTTTTGATGAGCGCCAAGACCATGGCTGATTTGCCAGTTGAAATTAGAAACAGTAGTTCAGTAACCGATGTTCAAGAATTATTTACTCAATTGGAGCGCGCCGGCGTTAAAAGCGCTATCTTTGATATCACTCTGATGCGCGGTCTTGATTACTACACCGGTACGGTATTTGAAGTCTACGACACCCGACCGGAAAACACTCGTTCGTTGTTTGGTGGCGGCCGGTATGATGGCTTGGTAGGGCTATTTGGTGCCGAGCCAATTTCGGCTGTCGGTATGGCCCCTGGCGGCACGGCGATGGAAAACTTCCTGGATGTTCACGGCCTGATTCCCGAGCTTAAATCAAATACTGACGTCTACGTTATCTCCTTGGGTGATACCAAACGCAGCGCTGCTAAGATTGCGTCCGAACTGCGCGAGCAAGCCATCAACGTCGAGTTGGACATTACCGACCGCAAGCTTGATCGTCAGCTTAAAACAGCTATCAAGAAAAAGATTCCATACCTGCTATTTATCGGTGAAGAGGAAGTTAAATCAGAGCTTTATACTCTTAAGGACACCGCTAGCGCTAGCGAGCAAAAAGTGAACTTTACCGACCTGCTAACACTTCTTAAAGCCAAAAAATAGGCTTGGCCAAAAATTTGGAATCAGTCAAGCTTCTGTTATACTCGTTTGAGTATGAATACCGCTATTAAACACCTATCAGATACAAAAGTTGAACTAACGATTACCCTTGGCGCCAAGGAATTGGCCGACGCCGAGAAGGTCGCGCTTGTTAAATTGTCCCACGACATTAAAGTGCCTGGATTTAGAAAAGGCAAAGTGCCAGTCGCTGTGGCTGCTAAAAATGTTAATCCAGCGACGCTGCAAGAGCAAACAATCGATAATGCGCTAAGTAAAGCAGTTGCGACTGCCTTTGTGGAAGAAAAACTTCAAGCTTTGGACCGTCCAGCTGTTGAAGTTAATAAGTTTGTTCCAGGTGAAACGATGGAATTTACCGCTGAAGTCGAGATTATTCCCAAAATTACACTTGGTAACTACAAAAAACTTAAAGTTGTGACTGAAAAAATTGCTGTTACCGTTAAGGAAATTGACGAAATCATTAATCGTATGCGCGAAGGCTTTGCCGACAAAAAAGAGGTTAAGCGCGCTGCCAAAGATGGCGATGAGACGATGATTGATTTTATTGGTAAGAAAGATGGTGTAGCCTTTGACGGTGGTACAGCTACTGATTATGCCCTAAAACTTGGTAGTAAGTCGTTTATTACTGGATTCGAAGAGGGGATTGTCGGACATTTGCCGGGTGATACTTTTGATCTTGACCTTGAATTTCCTAAAGATTATCACGCCGCTGACTTAAAAGGAGCCAAGGTGACCTTTACGACCACGTTAAAGTCGATAAAAGAGGCTCAGCTGCCTGAAGTTAATGATGAATTTGCTGCAAAAGCCGGTCCATTTACATCAGTTGAAGAATTAAAAGCTGATGTCAAGCGCGAATTAACTGACCAAAAAGAGCGCGAAGCTAAAGAAGAATTGAAAGACAACTTAGTCGCTCAACTTATTGAAGTCAGTAAAGTTCCAGCCCCTGAAATTTTGGTTAATGACCAAGAAAAGTCAATCGAACAGGATTTCGAACGCAACCTTATGTACCAAAGTATGACACTTGATGGTTACCTTGACGCCCAAAAGTTTGAAAATAAAGAACAGTGGCTTGAAAAAGAAGTTAAGCCAACCGCTATTAAGCGTGTCAAAGCCGGTCTTGTCTTGGCTGAGTTAAGCAAGGCTGAAAAGATTGAGGCTACTAACGACGAACTGGATGCCCACGTTGAGATTTACAAGAAGCAATATGCCAACAATCCAGAAGCTTTGAAGCAATTCGAAGACCCCGAGGTTCGCCGCGACATTGCTAATCGCTTGCTGACTGAAAAGACTGTTGATCGCTTGGTCGAACTTAACGCCAAATCGTAATTAATAGTTGTGAATATTATTAGCACTCACTTGCATAGAGTGCTAATTTTATATACAATAGACACATAGAAACGAAAGGGGTTATATGACAAATCCAAGAAGCTATCTAGTTCCAACCGTGATTGAAAAAACTTATGAGGGTGAGCGCGCCTTTGATATATACTCGCGCCTGTTGAATGAGCGAATTATATTTTTAGGTGATGAGGTTAACGAAGCAACCGCTAGTGTTGTTGTGGCGCAACTGCTACACCTGGCTTACGATGATCCAAAAAAGGATATTAAACTTTATATCAATAGCCCTGGTGGTAGTGTCTATGACGGCTTGGCGATTTATGACACTATTCAGTACATTACACCTGATGTCCAGACGATTGGTATCGGCTTGCAGGCCAGCATGGGCGCATTTTTGCTTTCAAGTGGCACGAAAGGCAAGCGCTTTGCTCTGCCAAGTAGTCGTATTATGATTCATCAACCATCAAGTGGAACTCAGGGCAAGATTACCGACCAAGAGATTACTCTAAAGGAGGGTATCTACTTAAAGCAGCGCTTGAATGAGATTCTAGCCAAAAACACCGGTCAAAAGCTGTCAAAGATTGAAAAAGACGCTGATCGCGACTTTTGGATGAGTTCTGAAGAAGCCAAGGCTTACGGTCTGATTGACGAAGTGATAAGAAAAGCCTAAAACATTCTTAATTTATATAAAAATAGTTTCAAAAAGCCTTGACTTAAGGCTGTAGAACCCTCACAATAGGTAACAAGAAGTAGTG
>DAIOXF010000007.1:0-12464 GCA_036758105.1 Candidatus Saccharimonadota bacterium
GGTTAATGCTGCCTGAACGCCAAGGTCGGCTGTTTCGCTGTCACGGATCTCACCGATCATAATGATGTTTGGGTCTTGACGAAGCAGGGCGCGTAAACCGTTTGCGAAAGTCATGCCGGCTTTTTCATTGGTCTGAGTTTGGTTGACGCCGGGGATACGATATTCAACCGGGTCTTCAATTGTCGATATATTGACGCTCGGCGTATTTAAGATGGATAACACACTAAATAAGCTGGTTGATTTACCGCTACCGGTTGGTCCGGTTACCAGTACCATACCGTTTGGCTCGGTCAGAGCCAGTCGCATCACCTCAAGTGATTTACCCCAGTATCCCAAAGATTCAAGTGTGACCGCCTGGTCGGATTCGTCCAAAATACGCATAGCAATTTTTTCACCATCAGCCACTGGCAGCGAACTGACACGTAGGGCGTATTGGCGGCCGGCGATTTTAATTTTGAAACGACCGTCTTGTGGGACGCGACGTTCGTCAATTTTAAGGTTACTCATAATCTTAATACGGCTAATTAAAGCGCCAAGAACGCTTTTAGGTAAGCGGTTGACCTCTTTTAGAACACCGTCAATTCGGTAGCGGACCTGGACGTATTCTTCGCGTGGTTCGATGTGAATATCGCTGGCGTGGCTGCGAATAGCATATTCAAGCAGCAAGTTAACAGTTTGGGCAATCGGCGAATCTTCGGCAATGTCTTGCTCGTTAACGGTCTGTTCGGCAAGAGCATCTTCACGTTGAACATCGATAACTTCGTTAAGCTCTTGGTTGACGTCGCCGCGGTAATTTTCGAGTGCCGCCAGGATATTTTCACTAGTGGCGATGTAAATGCGAGTATTAGAACCAATCTCTTTTTGGATAAAGTTAACGGCCTGAATATCATCAGGGTCTTCCATGGCAAGTTGCGCTACGCCATCATCACCAATCTTAAACAGGATGGCGTTATACTGTCGGGCAATTCGTTCCGGAATGCGATTTAAGATGTCGGAAGGAATGTTTTGAGGGTCAAGTTCAATATATGGAATTTGAGCGTAGTCGGCAAAAGCTTGCGTTAGAGTGGTTTCGTTAACGACTTCTTTTTCAATCGCCAAATCTTGTAAGGGGCGTCTTGAATGTTCGGCCTCTTCTTTCAAGGCCTTAATTTGTTCCTCAGTGGCCGCACTACTGCGGAGGAGCAACTTTTCAATGATTGCATCAGGAATACGCATAATGCTTACGCTCCATTGTAGTTGACGGCTGAAAAAAGCGCCAGATGCTATAATTAGTATTAATGATCAAAGAGGTAAAAACCGAAAACGAGATGAAGGCTTTTGGGGCGCAAATTGGCGCCATGCTTAAGGGTGGTGAAGTTATTGAATTAGTTGGCGATGTTGGTGCTGGCAAAACAACTCTTACAAAGGGTATCGCAGTCGGCCTCGACATAGACGAAGACGTCCAAAGCCCAAGCTTTACAATTAGCCGAGTCTATAGTGCCAGGGACGAACTAATCTTGGCACACTATGATTTTTACCGACTGCACAGTGCTGGTATTATGGCCGATGAGTTAAACGAAGCAGCCCACGATTCGGGTACGGTTATTATCATTGAGTGGGGTGATGTTGTCGAGGGTGTTCTACCGTCAGATCGTCTGACAATTAAAATTGAGTCGCCAACCGAATTCGACCGTCGTCTGACAATTACATCAAATGGCCCACTTAGCGCCACCATAGAAGGGGAGTTATGATTTTATTACTAGACACCAGTACGCCGATTTGTAAGTTAACCCTTATTGACAGCGACAATCGTTTTGATGACGAGTGGGAAGCAGCGCGCACCCTTGCTAGGGGATTACTGGGCTATATAAAGTCCAATCTTGAAAAACACGATAAAACCTGGCAAGACATTGACGCCATTGGTGTCTTTGAAGGTCCAGGCAGTTTTACTGGTCTTCGCATTGGCCTGACGGTCATGAACACTATCGCCGATAGTGAGTCAATTCCAATTGTCGGCGGTCGTGGTGATAACTGGCAAGAGTCAGTTATTGCGAAGCTGAATGATGGCGAAAACGATAAAATCGTACTACCTCTTTATGGTAGCGAAGCTCACATCACAGCGCCAAGAAAATAGCTTGTTTATAATACTCAAAAAAACTACACTATATATAAGTCCACTTGGACTTCTGAATAAATTTTGATATACCCGCTTATGGCCCTGAACATTTGATACACCTACTTTTCTGTAACTCTGCATCACATCACAGAGGTCAACGCGAGGAAGGAAACAATTATGATTGAAGCAGTAATAGCCGCTCTTATTGGCGTGTTTGCTGGCGTTGGTGGAACTTACACCTACGACAAAAGACGCCGCGCTGGTGGCAAGCACCAAGCCGAGAAGGCCGTAGCCGAAGCTAAGAACAAAGCTTCCGACATTGTCCTAAAGGCCAAGGATGAAGCCCTATCAATGTTAAATGATGCCAAAAAAGAAGAGGGCGAGCGCCGCCGTGAATGGCAAAAGACCGAGTCGCGCCTGGTAGAGCGAGAGTCAAATCTTGATCGTAAACTGGACGAGCTAGACAAGCGATCTGAAAATCTTCGCTCTCAGGAAGATGAAGTCGAATCCCTGAAGAGTGAGATTCGCGAAATTAGGACTAAACAGCAAGAGAAATTAGAAAAAATTGCTGGTCTTAAAAAGGCCGATGCTGCTGAAAAACTGATGCAGATGACTGAAAAAGACATCAAGCAGGATTTGGTTGGTTTGGTCGGCAAGCTGCAGAACGATGCCCAAGTCGATGCTGACGAACGCGCCCAGACAATACTGGTCACAGCTATGGAGCGCATGTCGTCAGAGGTAACAGCTGAACGCACGGTTACGGCTATCAAGCTGGTTGATGAAGAAATGAAAGGCCGGATTATTGGCAAGGAAGGTCGCAATATTCAGGCTTTGCAACGTGCCACCGGTGTCGATATCTTGGTTGATGATACACCGGGTATGATTATCCTAAGTAGCTTCGATCCATTACGCCGCCAAGTTGCTCGTATGTCTTTGGAGCTATTAATGAAAGATGGTCGAATCCATCCGGGTCGCATCGAAGAAGTTGTTGCCAAGGCTGAAAAAGAAATTGATAAAGAGGTTACTAGGGCAGGTGAGGACGCTGCTCGTGATGTTGGTGTCGTCGGTATCCCAAGGGAAATGCTACACCTACTAGGTGAGCTTAAGTTCCGAACAAGTTACGGGCAGAACGTTATGATGCATAGTACTGAAATGGCCCATTTATCCGGTATGATTGCCGAAGAAATTGGCGCCGACGTTCGCGTCACCAAGATTGCTACCTTGCTTCATGATGTTGGTAAGGCTGTTACACACAAACTTGAAGGCAAGCATCACCACATCGGTGCCGAGTTGGCTCGTAAATATGGCATGAGCGACGATATTGTTCACGCCATCGAGGCGCACCACGATGACATCGAAGCCACCACCCCAGAAGCCTTAATCGTAAGGGTTTGTGATGCACTTTCAGCGGCTCGTCCGGGCGCTCGCAATATTAGTGCCGAAAACTTTGTGGAGCGCATGCGTGATCTTGAAAACATCGCCCTAAGCTTTAACGGTATTGAAAAAGCCTATGCAATTAGTGCTGGTCGCGAAGTTCGTATTATTGTCAGTCCAAAAACGATTGATGATTTAAGTGCTATTAAGTTAGCTCGCGATATTGCCAATAAGGTTGAAAGCACTATGCAATATCCTGGTACTATCAAAGTTAACGTAATCCGCGAAACTCGAGCTATCGAATACGCCAAATAGGTATAAAATAGCCAAAAAATAACCTCCAGCCGGGGGTTATTTTTTTAGCCCACTCCCCTGCCCTACAATGTAAAAAACACAACACAAATAAAAATTTAAGTAATGACAAAAGATGACATATTTAATAATTTTAATCGATAGTATTAGTCTGGTTGTTTGTCGTTAAATATCAATAAATTTAAGATATTAGACAATTCTGCCAATAATACTAGATAAAAAGGTGATTCAGTGAGTGGTTATGTGATAGGCGGCGAGGGCGATGTTACCGAGCGTCGCTCCCCTACTGGTCTCCAGCTGGCTGGTTGATAATTACAAAATGGTCGGGGTGAAAGGGCTCAAACCTTCGACCTCTCGGTCCCAAACCGAGCGCGCTATCAACTGCGCCACACCCCGATAGGTGTTACCTGAGAGATTATAAACTATCGGCGGTCATATTTCCAGTAGTAGAGGTGAGATTTTCGGGCTAAATTTGGTTGCCTGAAGTGCCAAATCGCGCTATTATTAGGGTAATTCAACAATGAAAACAACGTTTATCCGCTTTTATCGCAAGATTAGTAGCCTGCCAGGTATCGACTGGGTTGTTCTGGGCGCGGGACTGACGACTTATGCCGGTTTAACATTAGCGACCATCACCAAATCGTCAATCTGGTTTGATGAGGCTTTTAGTGCCTTTATCGTCCGGTTTAACTTTTTCCAGATAGCACGCTATACCGCCACCGATGTTCATCCGCCATTTTATTACTGGATATTAAAGATTTGGACAATGCTGTTTGGTACAAGTGAAGTCGCCTTTAGGTCGCTAAGTGTACTATTTGGCTTAACCGCAATCGTCTTTGGCTTTTTACTAGTTAAGCGTTTGTTCGGTCGTCGGGCCGCTTTTGTAAGTCTTCTATTCATGGCGATTTCACCGATGTTGATTAGATATGGCCAAGAAGCCAGGATGTACACTTTGGCCACGACCATCGCGCTAGCAGCAACTTATACTTTGACGTTTGCCGTGAAGTCAAAAAACCGCAAACCGTGGGTGATTTATGGCATTTTGGTCGGTCTGGGTATGTGGACCCATTACTTTACGGCCCTTGTTTGGCTGTCACACTGGTTATGGCGATTTATTGTAACGCGTCAATCCGGTCTTCGTGGTGCCAAACTTCGCAAAGCCTTCTTTAGTAAAAACTGGATACTGGCCCACATCGTAGCGGTTGGTTCGTTTATTCCGTGGATGCCATTTATGCTGATTCAACTGACAGTTATTCAGGGTGGTGGTTTTTGGATTGGTCCGGTCAGCGCTAACTCATTTACGAATTATTTTACCAATGTACTGTTTTATCTAGAGCACGAACAAGCCACTAGATTATATGCTACGGCGTTTGTGCTTATTATTGCTTTGCTAATTTTGTTCTCGATCAAGTTATATAAATCGTTTAACAGCAAGCAACGACAGGATTACCTATTAATCATATTCCTGGCGTTTGCGCCGCTGTTGATTTTGTTCGCAGCCTCAACCTTTCCGATTCAGTCGTCGTTTGTTGAGCGTTATATGATTCCATCAACGGCGGCTTTTGCGATGTTTGCGGGTATTACACTATCGCTCGGTATAAAGAAGTTGCGGGCTATCTGGCGAGTCTTAGCGATGGCGCTGATCGTTGTCAGCATGATGTTTGGCATTATGAACGTCTATCATTATGGTAACTACAACAAAAATAGTAGCACAAAAGTTATGACGCGTGAGGTTGTAAAGGCAATTCAGGCCAAGGCGAGACCAGGGGAGCCAATTGTTTCAGCTACGCCTTGGGTCTTTTACGAAGCAGTCTTTTATGACACGACGGCTAACCCGATGTATTACATCAATGCTCAGACAGACTATAAGTATGGTTCACTCGATATGCTAAAAGACAGTCCACAGTATCAGGTCAAGGACTTGGACGCATTTTCTAAAGAGCATCCGACCATTTGGTATATCGGCTTTTCAACCGACAAGCCACTAAGCGCGCCGGACAAAAACTGGAAAGAAATCCAGAACTTTGCAATTTATGATTTGGTTGATAACAAGCCAAATTATCGAGCAAGCGAATTTAAGACTAATTAGCTCGGCACGACAGCTCGTACGAACGGCATTTTAACTAGACCCCAGACAATCATAACGGCAATGACGCCGAGCAGACTGTTGACCAGCACATTGTCGTCGCTGAACGTAAAGAAACTGATTATACAAAGCGCTAAGCCGTGCAGAATGTAGGCGGTTAGAGAATGAGACCCGATTAAACCAAGTAGCCAGCCGAACCATCTTTCAATCCATTTATTAAGGCTGGCAAATAGTAGCAAAAAGCCGGTGAACCACAGGAAGGCCATCACAAGTCTATAAAGGCTGATCGTATCTTTGGCAAATAGACTATTTAGGCTATCGGCAAAGTTCTGGAAGTTGCCAGCGTAAAATGTGCAGATAACCGACAGAGTGATGGTTGAAGCGGCTAATGCCCAGATTGCGGCGGTCGCTGCCAGGCGGCGTGACTTTTTTAAACTGAACCACCAACTATGAATGCCCTCAAGATGATAACCGACGGCACTTGGGATGAAAAATAGTGCTTGCCACTGTAAAGTCTGATTGTTAAGGCGCCAACCGAGCACTAGGACGGCTAGGCTAATTAAAACGACCAGCCAAGCTTTGCCACGTCGGAGTAGCCAGACGGCGATTGGTGAGAGGGCTAAGAAAATAGCGTAGTAGGTCAGGAAGAACACCCAGTCATCGGTGTACTGAAGGGTGACTGTTTTTAGGATAACATCTCCCCAATCGTTCATGATAAATGGCGGTGTAGGTGCGCCACCCTTTAGGCTTATATACCAGATGATTGCAATGTAAACCAGTGAGCTAATTACTGAACAGATATACAATAATCCGGCTCGCTTAATTAACTTTTTGCTGATAGTAGGCAGTGGCTGGGCTTTATTTTTAAAACCTCGGATGTAGCCAATTAAAAGGCCGGATATAATGACAAATCCCTCGGCTGCGGTTACCCATAACAGGGCGTGGCCGCTCATGAGACCAAAAATACTTGGCCAGCGCGATAGGTGGTCGATGATAATAATGACGATAAAGTAGCCTCTTAGGTAATCCAGTGTTAACAAGCGACTTGGTATTTTCGGTATGGGCATCACCGTTATTATACAGGCTTCAACTTATCGTGTCCTTAAAAAGCGTATAATAGATATATGATAAAGACTCCATACAAAGCACCAGATTTTAAGCTAAGTGATGAAACCGGCACCGAACATCAGTTGTCAGACTACAGTAGCAAATGGGTCGTTTTATATTTCTATCCAAAAGACGACACGCCTGGCTGTACAGTTGAGGCTTGTAGTTTGCGGGATGCGCGCGACGACTTGGCGACGCTTGGTGCTGAAGTGGTTGGAATTAGTAAGGATGAGGCTAGCAGTCATGAGAAATTCAAGGCTAAACATACCTTAAACTTCACACTGTTAACTGATAGTGACACTAAAGTCATGCGAGCTTATGGCGCTTGGGGTAAAAAGATGTTCGGTCAAGAAGGCATTTTGCGAAAAACCTTTATTATTAATCCAGAAGGCCAAGTTGTGAAAGTCTACGGCCGAGTTACGCCGCTGGGCCATGGCGAGCAGGTCACAGCTGACCTGAAGAGTTTGCGGGCCGTCTAGCGCGGACGCTTACTGGCGACTCGACGGGCTGGTTCGACAAAGCTATCACCGATCGTCTCACCGTAAAAGGCGCCATATTTGCGCGTAACTGCTTTTTCAATCAAAAAATCGGCAATTTTTGGATTTTTAGGCAGCAGTGAGCCATGCAAATAACTACCAATGACGTTTTTATAAATCGCACCCTCGGTATCATCCTCCATATTATTGCCAGCACCCAGTAGCACTTTGCCAAGCGGCCTAACGTTTTCACCAATGTAAGTTTGACCGCTGTGGTTTTCATAGCCGATAATATCGCCGAACTGGTCGCTAGTCGTAATGATATTGCCGATTAAGCGCTCGGATTTGCCGTGAGTTTCAATATCGAGGAGGCCGATTCCCTGAATAACCTCACCATTAGCAGTTTTGAAGAACTTACCAAATAGCTGGTATAGCCCACAAATCATCAGCATCGGGACGTTATCGTCGGCTAATTCTTGCAGCCTTGATCCAATTTTGAGTAGATCGGCTTGAATCTTTAGTTGGCCACTGTCCTGGCCACCACCGCCAATTATAATGTCGACGTCGTCAGGGAATTTATCTCCTGGATTGTATGAAATAAGATTGACTTCGTAGCCGTACCATTCAAGTCGTCGTTTAATCACCAGGGTATTACCGAAGTCGCCGTAAATATTCATATCACGCGGATAAAGTTGCAAAATTGTAATCGAACGTCCGGTCATGTTATTGTCTCGACATTAGTTAATTTTGCGAGTTGCCGACGAAGTTCTAGCATGGCGGTGTAGGTGCAGTAAATTCGTTTTGGCGATTGTTTGTTGTCGGCCAAGAATTTTTTGAGGGCTTTAGCTAGGTCTGTTTCGACGTTTCCGACGGCAACTTTGTCGTACTGCAGGCGCAGCGCCATGTCGTAAGCACGCATACCGGCGAGTTGATCAACGCCATTTTTTAAGGACTCAAAATTTACATCCCACAACCATGACATATCACGGCCGTCGGCATAATTATCATTGATAGCTATCATTGTGGCATAGCCTTCCGGTTTAAATGACTCAAGCCCCAGTCTAAATCCAGACGGGTTTTTAACCAGAATTAGCTCGACGGGCTGACCATCGACCACTAGCTGCTCGCCACGACCAAAGGCTGGAGTAACTTCTGATAAAGCGCCAATTAATTTCTTGGCATCGATGTTTGAGCCCAGAATGGCACGAACGGTTGCAAGGGCGGCCGCGGCGTTAAAGACGTTGTATACCCCATTCAGCTTTAATGGTGTCGAGATGTTTTTGCCGTTAAGGCCAAAGGTGGCGATATTCTGATCAAAACTAATGAGTTCAACACTAGCTTTCTGTTGGCCCGTCTGATGGGCGCCCCCGTGTAAATCGTCGTCGCTTGGGAACGTAGCAACCAGCTTAGGGCTTAATCCAAAATAGGTGACTTTCTGATTCTTTAAGTAGTGGGCGAGGTTAGCGATGCGCTGATCTTCACGGTTTAGAACAACCGCGTCTGTCGTCGCCATAGCGATGGCCTGTAGCATTTTGGCTGTGGCATCGATCTCGCCAAATCGATCAAGCTGATCGCGCATGACATTTATAATTAGGCTGTAAGTTGGCGGTACGCTGCGTACAAAGTTAACCGCATGGGCTTCATCAAGCTCTAACACTGCGATGTCAGCCTGAAGCTCACCGCGCAGATTTATTTCTCCCAGTAGAGCAGCGGCAACACCGCGCGTGAAATTACTACCGGTTCGATTGGTAAATACTTTCAATCCTTGGCTTTCTAGCAGCTCGACAACCATTTTTGTTGTGGTCGTCTTGCCATTGGTACCACTGACTACGACAACACCGCGCGGCAAAGAGGCGAGCGTGTTTTTGATAAAACCGGGATCGATTTTTTCGACCACTAGGCCCGGGAGTGCCGATCCGCCACCGCGTAGTTTTGCAGCAGCTCGAACGGCCTTGCCTAAAATGGTGACATAAGGTTTGGACATATGGTCTATTATAGCCTAAACGGTTATAATGAAGACATGTTTTTGGTGGGTATGTTGTCTTGGTGGTATGGCGATGGCTGGCGACAGCGCTGCAACCTTATTATTAGTCGGTTAGCTCAAGTCAGCGATCATTTCTCGATTGGACTGCTGCTATCGACTTTGTTTGCGCCTTATCGGCAAATCTCTGCCGGTAGTGTTAAGGGGTCGGCCGGCGTGCAACTGAGAGCTTTTATCGATAGACTGATTTCACGCTTTGTTGGCTTATTTGTGCGTTTATTCATGGTTATTTTCGGGCTCATCGCACTGGCTTTTCAGATTGTCGCCGGTGGTATTGTTTTATTATTTTGGCTGTTGATTCCTGCATTTCCACTGGTTGGGTTGATTTTATTTGCGATTGGCTGGGCGCCTACATGGCTTTAACAAGCTTTAACTTCCGAAATAGTCGGGCTGAAAAAGCGCGTATTGGCGCCAGCATCGGCAATACCAGTCTTAAATTACTTGGCCTTAGTTCAGTTTTGCTGTTAATTGCCGGCGTCTGTTTTGTGATAATTGGCATAACGATAGGTTGGGTTTTGATTGGCTTTGCAGTTATTCCTGCCATGATAGCGGAGTGGAAAAACGGGGAGTTGTCCAGCTTAAAACCAGACACCAAAAATGATTCAATTGATGGTTTGCTCGAGACCGACATTTTGGGATTGTTGCCCCCTACCCCATCACCTTATGACATCGCTACCCTACTCGGTCAGGTTTATGGCGGTCAATTCTTTGCCGTTAGGTTTGGAGTCGGGGTGGGCTTTTTGCAAGAGATAGCGTCAAAAGACACGGAAGATATTGAAGCTTTATGGCAAGAAGCACTAAGTGTCCGCGGTCAGGTAGGTGGCAATTTATTGACAGCCGGCATGCTTGTCACGGCGCTTATTAAAAGTCATCAAAACCACGAGACGCTACTGGCCCACTTACAGCTGGGCATAGACGATTTATTGCAGGGTATCGCCTGGCAGAGGCATATTAATGAGTTAATCGCTATCAGTAAGGCACCGCGTCGAACTGGCGGTATTGGTCGCGATTGGTCGTTTGGCTGGACGCCGCTACTGGCTAGGTTCGGCCAAAATATTAGCGAAGGTGTGGCTGGTGGCGGACTTCTTACAGTCAAGCTTGAATCACATACTGAGGCGCTTGAGCGTCTGACTGCCAACCTAAGCTCGAAAGGCCAAGGCAGTGTAGCCTTGATTGGTCCAGATGGGGTCGGCAAGACGACGATTATTCATGCGCTAGCCGAAAAGCTAATTGATCCCAAAGGCGACGTGCCGGCTGACCTGCAATTTCGCCAGATTTTTATGTTGGATGCATCAGCACTGATTTCGGCCGCTCCGGGTCGCGGCGAACTGGAAAACTTGGTAGTGCGTATTTTGGGTGAGGCTTACTCTGCAAAAAATATCATTATTTGTTTGGATAATGCCCAGCTGTTTTTTGAGGAAGGTATCGGTTCGGTTGATCTTTCTAATGTTCTACTACCGATTATTGAAGCTGGCCGACTGCGCCTGATTTTTGCAATGGACGAAAGGCGTTATCTTCAAATTAGCCAACGCAACTCAAAATTAGCCAATTCACTTAATCGAATTGTGGTTAGCGCGCCGTCGCACACTGAAGTGATTGCTGTCTTGCAGGATCAGCTGATTAATATAGAATTCCGCCAGAACGTAACGTATATGTACCAAGCATTAGAGGAAGCTTACCGTTTGAGTGAGCGATATATTTATGATTTGGCGATGCCTGGTCGGGCGGTTAAGTTACTCGAGGCGGCAGCTGGTTATGCCGAAAGTGGTCTAGTGACAGCTAGGTCGGTCCAGCAGGCGATTGAAAAAACTCAGGATGTAAAAATTGGTGTTGCCAGTGGTGACGAAGAGCGAGATAAATTGTTAAACCTGGAGAGTTTGATTCATGAACGAATGATCAATCAAACCCGGGCGGTAAGTGTGGTCAGCGATGCGCTGCGTCGGGCTAGGGCGGGTGTGCGCAATCAAGATAGACCGATAGGTACCTTTATGTTCCTGGGACCAACTGGCGTCGGTAAGACCGAACTAGCCAAGGCCCTAGCCGATGTTTATTTTGGCGGCGAGGCGAATGTCATCAGGTTGGATATGAACGAGTATGTCAGCAACGATGATGCCAGTCGTTTGATTGCCGATGGCGCCACTGATGGTATGAGCCTGACGGCCCAGGTTATGAAGCAGCCTTTTAGCGTGGTGCTACTCGATGAGATTGAAAAGGCGCACCCAAATGTACTGACTACCCTACTACAAATGCTGGATGAGGGAATCCTTCGCGATGTCAAAAACCGTGAGGTCAGTTTTCGGGATGCGATTATAATTGCGACCAGTAATGCCGGGGCGGAGCGAATCCGTGAACATATCGAACGGGGACTGGATATCGAGAAGTTCGAGGATCAACTTGTTAACGAGCTAATAGATAGTGGCCAGTTTAAGCCAGAATTTTTAAACCGCTTTGATGAAATCGTCATGTTTAGACCGCTTAAAAAAGACGAGCTGCTGCAAGTTGTCGATTTGATGATAAAGAAAGTGAACGAGACCTTGGCACTTCAAAAAGTATCGGTCAGCGTCAGTCTAGAAGCTAAAGAGTACTTAGTCGAACAAGGCTATGATCCAAGACTTGGGGCTCGCCCGATGCGTCGGGTAGTCCAAAAAGCCGTCGAAAATACGGTTGCTAAAAAGATGCTGTCAGGTGAGGTAGAACCGGGCGGTACGGTTGAAATTACGCTTGATCAAGTCCAGTCGTTGATTGAATCTAAGGCTCAGGCCGACAATATCGTGGCTCAGTCGCAGCAAATCGATAAGATTTAGGCGCGGATAATCTCTTCGCTGCCATCACTTGTAATGCGAATTACCCTGGACGGGTTGCCGTTTACATTACCCTCAACGAAGCAGGTGATTTGACCATCAAAATAAGCCTTGGCTTCGTTAATATTAGTTGCCGTCGGTAAACCTTCTGGGTTACCGCTAGGCGCAACCA
>DAIOXF010000008.1:0-11300 GCA_036758105.1 Candidatus Saccharimonadota bacterium
CTCTCTGGCTGCTCATACGCAGCCGATGGTCACTACTGTCCCTTCTAGTAGCGTTGATAGTTTAAAACCGGTTCCATCTGGCACGAGTACATCTTCGACCACTTCCGGTGTGTCGGTTGCTACAAGCTACACTTCAAAAAACTGGTCGGGTTACGTGGCAATGTCGGGTACTTTTAGTGCCGTATCGGCTTCTTGGTATGTGCCGCAGGTAACCGGTAACGGCTCGACAACGACGGCTGATGCGACCTGGGTCGGTATTGGCGGTGTATCGTCTAACGACTTGATCCAAGTCGGGACCGTCAACACGGTTGACGCTAATGGAAACGTCACTAGCGTAATATTTTACGAGTTACTGCCAGATGCTGCCCAAATGGTTACCGGTTTGACGGTTAGTCCGGGTGATTTAATTCACGCGTCACTCTCTGGTAGTGGCGGTAGCTGGACGATAACAGCGACGGACGTCACGACTAATCAGACTTTTAGGACGGTGGTTGGCTACGCTTCGACTTTGTCGTCGGCCGAATGGATCCAGGAAGACCCTTCGTATGTATCAGGCCAACTTGTGCCGCTTGATAATTTTGGAACCGTCAACATAAGTGGCGGATCGGTTACCAAGAATGGCGTTGTCATGAGCCTGGCTTCTGCGGGCGTATCACCAATTACTTTGGTTACTAGTTCTGGGCAAGTATTAGCTAGCCCATCTGGCCTTACCCCTGACGGTGCTGGCTTTAGCGTTACCCGGCGCTAATTATATAAGTCCGCGGATATAGGCGGCTTGGCCAGCGTGTTGCAGGTCGTCGGTGATAACGCTAATTAACCTGACGGCTAATGTTACCGGTGGCGTCCAGCGCTCGTCCACGACCTTTTTATAGTCTTTATCTTTTAATGTTTTTATAAAATCGATAGTAGTATCATGTACAGCGTCATAATAATCAAGCAGTAATTCGGCCGAAACGCGTACGGCAGCAACTTCATCAGATGTTTGGCCGTAACCGGTTGCGCCCTCTTTGAATGGCAATCCAAATTTATCAAACCAGCCAGACGTCCAAACTTGTTTTTTACCTGTTAAATCGGCAATATGGTCATCTTGAATGCGGCTTAGATGCCAAACCAGCCACGCTATCGAGTTGGCCATGTGAGTCGGCCGATATGCTAATTCGTCGATATTTAGCCCCTCGGTCGCTTGATGAACAACCTCTTTTATTCGTTCGAATGCGTCGATGATAAGTTCGTTAGATACCATAATTGCTACCCCCTAATACCTTTATTATAGAACATAATCCAAACAATATTCACTAGACGGCACTCGGTCGGCGGGTATATAATTATAGTTAGTCATGTGAGTACTGGTGCAAACCTTTCCACCCACAGACTTATGCGAGAAGTCATCTTGCGCCGGCATGCCGACTGGTAGTCACCTTACTCCCGGGAAGCCCCTGCTGTCCGCCACAGTTCATAAGGTAAATACGGTAAACAAAGCACGTTCGAACGGCACGTTGCTTCTATCCGGATTACTTACTCCAAATCCGTTCGCTGACCAGAATTCTAGTTGTCAGCTTATTTGCATTTAATATCAAATCTCTTGGGGGACAAAAATTATGAACAGGAACAACATTAATGAGCAAGTCACCGTTACAGCTATGGGCTTTAAGAAGGACTTAGCAGTTTACCCACGACGAATCGAGTATCAAGGCTCAACCTATGACTTCATCGACGCTGGGCTGCGTTGCTTGGTGCGTCAGGGCGGTCGGATTGCTGAAATCTTGACCCTTACAGACGGCAGTGCAAATTTCCGCCTGCGTAGCGACAACCGCGGTAGCAGCTGGACACTACTGAGTATCACCGCCTAAGTCTGGCCAAATGTTCATATAAAATAACCGCCTGTCTAGGGCGGCTATTTTGTTATTAGATGACTTTTATACTTCCCCTATTGATTCCCATGGCACAGGTGATTTTATAACTGCCAGATCCTTGCGTTGTAAAGCTTAAAATCTGTTGCTTGTCTTTTTCTAGGACCAGTGGTTTATTAAATAGCCCGGGAATCATAATTGTGCTCATACAACCTTGTCCGTCATCCTTGGAATTGACGATAAATTTATAAGCAGTGTGAGATTTAAGAGTAAAACTTTTTGGGTTAATATCACCGTCAAGCGTATAAGTGGTCTCGACTGTTTGAACTGAGCCATCGCTAGCGGCAGTAGTTGCCTGGGCTCCGAACGACGGCAGCTGAAAGCCGGTTAAATTGTAGCCATTGCTGATATTGATTAGCGCCATCGCCATTACAGCAACGCCGGCAATTTTAAACAATCGCCCTGAGGATTGTTTTTTAATGACCGAAGTCAGGCCGCCAATGCCAAGTAATCCGGGCGCAGTTCCGATGGCAAAAATGCTCATAATTAAAGCTCCGGTTATAAAGCTACCGCTGCTGATGGCATATAGCTGCATGATTTGGGTAAAGCCGCATGGTAAGAAAAAGCTGATAGCTCCTAGGGCGATGGCACTCTTGTGGCTATATTCTTTGTCAGTATGTTTTTTAAGACCAAGGAAGTTAGCGATGGCTGGCGGTAAAGATATTCGTCCGGCGCTAACCCTTGGGAAGAGTTTGGTTAGCTGCAATCCCAAGGTTAGCATCACAATACCGACGATGATTAATGAAATCCCGAGTGTTGCTCCCTGAAGCTGAAAAGTTGCACCCAGCAGTCCAATGATACCTCCAAGTATAAAAAATGACACAACCCGGCTGACATTAAAGAAGAGGTGCGGCCTAAATTTTTGGATTGATGTAGCGCTAGGATGCTTCTGCGCGTGCTTGGCTGATAAGCCTAGGACTAATCCGCCAACTAGCGCCATGCAGGTCGATACGCCTGCGGCAAGTCCAGTTAGAAGAGCTACGCCAAGGCCACCTTTTGATGGACTGCCGACGGTTATGATCTTACTGATACCAAATACGTTATAAATAATCGCCAGAGTGACTACTATTAACACTCCAATAAAGAAATCTTTGTAATCGGCTGGATTGCGACTAATCCATGGCTGTTTAGCTGTGCCGATGTTATAGCCGGCAGATTGAACGGCTTCTAATAAATCGGCTTGGCTGGGTTGCGAGATGGCCTCGATGGTGGCAGATTTAGTTTTAAGGCTGGCTGAGGCGGCAATGACACGTGGTACTTTTTCAAGACTATCTTTAATGGTTATCTCGCAAGCTCGGCAATGCATGCCCTCGATTGGGATTACGATTCTCATAGTGTTATACACCCCAGATCTAGCGTGTCTTGACGCCAATATTTAAAACTTTTTAGGTTAGTCATATAAGACTACAATATCAGGCATTCGATATATATTCAAGTATTTGAATATATTAATATAACTGGTATCATAGTGTTATGTATCAAAAATTATTCCTATTCCAAGAAGAAGTCTTTAAGATTTTGGCTAATCAAAAACGTCTGGAAATTATCCAGCTTTTAAGCGGTCGCGAGCTGTCGGTTTCGCAGATGGTTGAGATGTTAGGCCTGACTCAGTCTAATTTATCGCAACACCTTGCCCTACTGCGGCATGCTAAGGTCGTAACTGTCAGGCGCGACGGCCAAACTATCTATTATCAGCTGAGTGATAGCCGCATGTCGGACGCTCTAGGTATGATTAGAGATGTTTTGGTTGATCACCACGATGCAACCCCTTCGGAATACGAGTTGTTGTCAAGCAATGGCCTATACCCGATTGTAAAAGACGTTGTTTGCGGCATGCGTATCAGTCAGGCTCAAGCTGGCGATCACGCCCATTATCATGATAAAGATTTTTACTTTTGCGCGTCGGGTTGTAAAAGTAAATTTGTGTTAAATCCAGAAGCTTATACTAAAAAGGAGGTTGTTAATGAATAAGTTAGTGATTTTAATCGGTGCATTGCTAATTATTGGCTTAATTATTTGGTGGTTTTTTGGAAAGCGTAAGGTATCGTCGGTGGCGGCTGTTAGAAGTGGCGACATCCAGACGGTTGAAATTATAGTTGATGGTGGCTACAAACCGGCCGTAGTCGAGCTGGAACGTGGCGTCAAAGCCGACCTAGTCTTTGTTAGAAAAGATAGATCAGCTTGTTTTGAAGAAGTTGTTTTGCCAGATTTTGGAGTCCGCACTCACCTACCTGTCGACAAGCCATTTAAAATTACGGTCGATCCTGACAAGATTGGCGAGTACAAATATGCTTGTGGCATGAACATGTTCTTCGGAAAAGTGATTGTCAAATGAGTATCGTTCATCGCCTACTGATTAGCGCGATTTTAACAACTCCCCTGCTGATTAGTATGTTTGGCGTGGCTTTACCTGGTGGCATGTTGTCAGAGGTTCTGTTGACATCTACCGTGATGCTGATTGGTGGCGGTCCGTTCTTTGTCAGTGCCTACAAATCACTAATGAATCATTCATCTAATATGGACACGCTGGTGGCACTTGGCACCGGTACGGCTTATATTTATAGCTTGTATGCCGTAATGAACGATCTACATGTTTATTTCGAAATTGCCGCCCTTTTGATAGTGCTGATTTTACTGGGACAGTGGTTTGAGGAGATTAGTAAGGGGCGAGCATCTAGCGCCGTTGAAAAACTGCTTGGGTTGCAGGCCAAGGATGCTACGGTTATGCGTGGTGACGTGGCTGCTTTGGTGCCTCTAGGCGAGGTTGTGGTTGGTGACATTATTCTAGTTAAGCCTGGCGAAAAAGTTGCCGTTGACGGCAAGATTATTGAGGGCGTATCGACAATTGATGAGTCAATGGTTACCGGCGAAAGCCTGCCGGTTGGCAAGATGCTAAGTGATTTTGTGATTGGCTCAACAATTAACAAACTTGGTAGTTTTAAGTTTGAAGCCACTAAAGTTGGCGACGATACGCTTCTGGCTCAAATTGTTGATTTGGTAAGCCGCGCTCAGGCTAGCCGTGCGCCAATTCAGAAACTTGTCGATCAAGTGGCAAATGTATTTGTGCCAACCGTCTTGATCATTGCGATACTGACCTTTGCTGTCTGGTATGTCTTTTTAGGGGCGAGTTTTGTGAGCGCCCTATTGTTTGCAGTGTCAGTTATCATTATCGCCTGCCCTTGTGCTCTTGGTATAGCGACGCCAACAGCCTTGATGGTTGGAACTGGTCGTGGCGCCAGAATGGGTATTTTGATTAAAAGTGGCGAAGTTTTGGAGTCAGCTCGTGGCATAAAGACTATTGTGCTTGATAAAACCGGTACGATTACAGAAGGTAAACCGGTTGTAACTGATGTCATTGGCGATAGAAAAAAGATTTTAGGCTTGGCGGTCGCTCTTGAGGTTTTGTCGGAGCATCCTTTGGCGTCAGCGATAGCCGAGGCGGCTGAGGCTGACAAAATACCCGTTAGTAAAGTTAGTGACTTTACGGCTATCACGGGACATGGTGTTAAAGGTGTGATTTCGGGCGATGTTATCTATGTTGGAAGCCGGGCTTTATTTCAGAATAAGGGCATTACACTCGATGACTTAGAGGCGGATATGAATAAATTTGAAAGCCAGGGTAAAACAGTTATTATCGTTGGTGATAAAACTCACGCCCTGGGATTAGTCGCCGTTCAGGATAAGCCTAAAGCAACCTCACTGGAGGCAATTGCGGCCCTTAAATCTCATGGCATTCGGGTGGTTATGATTACTGGTGATAATGCCGGCACGGCCAAAGCAATTGCCAATCAAGTCGGTATTGAGGAATTTATTGCCAGTGTAATGCCGGGCGATAAGGCCGAGCACGTCAAAAGCCTTCAAGCCGGTGGCAGGGTCGCTTTTGTCGGTGATGGTATCAATGATGCCCCTGCCTTGGCGCAGGCCGATCTTGGGATTGCAATGGGCTCTGGAACCGATGTGGCGATTGAGGCTGGTGGCATAGTTTTGGTGAAAAACGACCTGATGGATGCCTTTCAGGCTTTGACATTAAGCCAAAAGACATTTAGCCGTATCAAGCTGAGTCTGTTTTGGGCTTTTATTTATAATGCGGCTGGTATACCGATTGCGGCCGGTGTATTTAGCGGCCTTGGTCTGACATTAAACCCTGCTCTTGCGGGTCTAGCAATGGCCTTTAGTTCGGTTTCGGTGGTGTTAAGTTCGCTTGCCTTGAATAATACGAAGTTAAAATAGTGCTATTATTGAGGTATAACTTAAGGAGATGAAATTATGACTGAAAATCGCAAAGAAGAGTTTAAGATTAACGGCGAAGACCTGCTTGGCAAGATTAAGCAGTTAATTAATGAAGGTAATATCCGCCGCATTACTATAAAAAACAAAGACGGCAAGTCCATTGTGGAATTGCCGCTGACGATTGGTGTTGTCGGTGCAGTTATCGCGCCTGCCCTAGCGGCTGTTGGCGCGATTGCTGCTCTTGTTACCGAATGTACCGTTGTGGTTGAACGCGAGGTCTAAAACCTTCGTTACATGATTCGAACTAGCTTTAACTGGTTGTATTTGATGCCGTTGCCCCATTCGATTATATCTTGAACGGTTTTACCGACTAAGGTTTTACCGAGTGGACTGGCGACCGATATTCGGCCGTCACTTGGGTTGGCCTCAAAGCTGTCAACTAGCGTGTATCGGAACAGTCGTCCCTGTTGGTCGATTAGATCGACGATTGAGCCAATGGCTACCTGTAAACGGGCTCGTTTTGATGGTAGTAACATCGCTGTCGATAGGATTTGTCGCTTATTTTCAAGTGACTCCTCGAGTGCTTCAAGGTTCGATAGTTTTTCTATTCTTTCAAATAGTTCGTCGTGGCCAGAAGTCTTGTCGATATCGTGCAAGCTTAAGCGCGTCATCTTGATGTCGTGCTCAAGACTGGCGATGGACTTTTTTAATTCCTTCATTCCCTTTTTACTGATAATTCGTCTGGATTTACTAATAGAATGTTGCATACTATTCCCTCCATCACATTTATTTTTTTTGCTTGCGCTTACCTACGCTCCTCCATTGTTGCGCATCCAGCTGAGAGAATACTGTGAATCGCTAAATTGTCGTCAATTTGCCGTCTTTTAGGTGAAAAGTATGGTCAGTTTTACCTGCTATGTCGAGGTCGTGAGTGACGGCAATGATTGTTGTATTTTTGATACGTGACAAGTTGTGAAGTAGATCAAATATCTTTTGGTCAGTTTCGCTATCAAGGTTACCAGTTGGCTCGTCGGCTAGGATGATGGCCGGGTTATTGGCGGTTCCCGATGTCGTTGTTGGTTCAGTAGTTGAGTTTGATGATGTGCTTTCAAATCGTTACTGACGGGCACCAAAACTGCCAAGTGTGAGTGATGGCGTTAGGTTTGTGTCGGATGTGCCCATTTGATCGCTAAGTGTTGCAGTGGTACTAACAATGTGAGCGGTCGAGCTAATCGTGGCTACCTGAGTGCTAGTTAGTGGGTTGCCGCCACCGGCAAATCCCTGGACGCCTGCTGGGTTAATGGTGATACTAGTGCCAGTACTAGCTTTAACGTCACTGATTTTTGATTCGACGCTACTGCGCGCAACTAGCATGCTTAGAATTAGGCCGATACTGATTGCGAGCATTAAGACAATTGCTCCGCTACGCATAGGACTGCGCAAAGAGTTTTTAATACCCCTTGTTATAACATTCATTGTACTTTGCTATCCTTAGTTATTGGATGACTTACGAGAGCGAGTATAAAATGGATAACTTAAATTTTACTTGGCCGATTTTGAATAAGCGGTAAGTCTACTGAAAAGATAGTCGTTTTACCCGGAGTACTGGTGGCGGATAGCTCGCCGTTATGAAGCTTAACGATTCTTTTGGCAAGCGCTAATCCCAGGCCATAACCCTTATTGACATGTTTAGCGCGTGAATTATCGGCTCGGTAAAATCGATCGAAAATATGCGGTAGGGCTTCGGCATCGATACCAGGTCCGGTGTTTTTGACACTGAACTTAGCGTGTCGATTGCTGACCGAGATTGCAATGTGGACCAAAGAATCTTCGGGGCTGTATTTTAGAGCGTTATCTACTAAGACTGATATTAGCTCTAGTATGGCTGCCTCATTAGCCTCGACAAGCGGGTGTTTAGTTGCTTTGATGACCACTCGGTGGTTTGATTTATCATAAATTTCGGCAACCTGTTTGGCTAAATCAAAGATGTCAACGGCCGTCAATTCAAGCTTATCGTGATCAAGCCGAGACATGTTCAGTAGCATCTCGGACAGATTAGTTAGTTTATCGACCTCCTCAATATTACTCTTCAGCACTGCCTCAAGCTCTTCTTTGGTTGAGTTTTTATCACGCAAAGTAACTTCGATTTCACTACGCATGGCAGCTAGTGGTGTACGCAATTCATGGCTGGCATCACTAGTAAAACGGGCTTGAGCATCGTGAGCTTCCTCAATTGGACGAAGGGTTCGTCGGGCTAAGAAATAACTTATAAATCCACCGCCAATCAAGATGACAAGATTGGCATAGACTAGCTCGGTAACAATATGCGCCGAGGCATCGCTAGCCTCGATAGCTGTCAGATTGTTAGTGAGGTCCGGTACAAAGCCCGGTTCGAGGCGCAGGCTGTTTTGCAATCTATCTAATCGAAAACTCACCTCGCTAAAGGTTGATTCGTAAATCGCCATGCTAAAAACGATGCTTGTAACCATCAGTATTAGCAAATACCAGCCGGTTAGCTTGAGCGTCGCTGACTTGAACATTCTAGCTCTCGCCTAGCCTGTACCCGAAACCGCGAATGGTATGTATAAGCTTGGTTTTAAATGGTGCGTCAATCTTGCCGCGAAGATATTTAATATAAACTTCAACAGTGTTTGGCAAAATATCAGCGTCATAATTCCAGACGTGGCTAATAATGACGTCTTTGGTGACGGTTCTTTCTGGGTTTCGCATCAAATATTCTAGTAGTGAAAATTCACGACTGGTCAGATTAATGGTTTTATCGGCTCGCTTAACGACAAAATTGTTGGTGTCCATCGATAAGTCCTTATATTGCAAAATGCTGGCTTGCTGTTCGGCTGGGCGCCTAATGAGGGCACGAACGCGTGCCAACAGCTCTTCCAGGGCGAATGGTTTAACTAGGTAATCATCAGCACCGCTGTCTAGTCCCTTAGTGCGATCACGAATACTACTGAGGGCAGTTAGTAGAATAACTGGAGTATGTATCTTTGCCTTACGCATTGCCTCAACAATCTGCAGGCCGTTATATTCGCCTGGAATCATCCGATCGACAATTGCCACATCGTAAGGTTCAGTTGTCGCCATGGCATAACCGTCATCGCCATCATAAGAAACGTCAACGGCGTACTTTTCTTGCTCTAGGGCCTTTTTCAGGGCATTTGCTATCTTGTGATCATCTTCAATTACTAATACTCTCATATACTTACATTATACCTTTAAGCTGAGTGTCAGCTTGGAATTTATTGACTTACGGTTGTATATTTGTTGCTCCACGATTCCATATCAATCAAAATTGGCAACAAATCTTTGCCTTTTTCGGTCAAACTGTACTCGCAGCGCGACGAACTAGAATTGGTTAACTTCACGATTATCCCCTCGTTCTCTAGGCGGTCCAATCTAGCTGATAAGGTTCGGGGGTTTATACCGTTAACCGAATCTTGCAGTCGGCAAAATCTGACAGTTTTTTCGTTTATAAAGAAACGCAACAAGCGTGGCGTCCATTTGTCGCCGATTATCTTGGTGGCAGTGTCGATGCAGCCGATTAATGTTTTATTATTCATGATAAATATTATACTTTGTATAGCTAAATATGTCAAAAGGACGGATTATAATTTTATACGTTAGCATCTTGTCTATCTAAAGTGTCAAATCCTTGCCACGCAGTGTATAATACGCAACATGAAGATAAAACATGATATTGATACAAAGACATTTGTAAGGTTTTGGTTGGTTGTTATCGGATTTGCCGCCGCCGCCTTCGTTATCTACAGTGCCAGAACGGCGCTTATTATTATCGCTTCGGCCGCGTTTCTGGCCTTGGTACTTAATCCACCGGTTAGTCGCTTGGCAAGGATTTTGCCTGGACGAAGTCGAGTTGGCGGTACTGCCCTAGCCTACGTTGCCGTCGTCTTGACGCTTGGCGCCTTTATGTTCCTTGTTGTGCCACCGATTGTTCAGCAGACCGCTAAGGTTGCTGAAACGATTCCAGGCCTTGTTACCAGCGCAACTGAACAATACAAGGGCCTAAGCGCTTTTATTCATACTTACAATCTGCAGCCACAAGTTAATAGCATGGTAAATTCAATTAAAGATAGTGCTTCGTCGCTGGCTGGTGCGGTTGGATCGAACCTACTATCTGGTATTGGCTCGTTCTTTTATGGCGTAACAACCCTAATTATGATCCTTGCTTTATCATTCTTTATGTTGGTTGAAGGACCTGTCTGGATGAAGCGCCTATGGAGGCTGTATAGCGACGACAGCCTAATGGATTACCACCAGTCCTTACTGCGCCGCATGTACTCGGTTGTGACCGGCTACGTTACCGGACAGTTGTCAATTTCGACAATCGCCAGTTTATTCGCTGGATTATCGGTCTTCATTCTAAGCCTGATATTTAACGTACCAACTAACTTTGCGATTCCGGCCGCTGCGATTATCTTTATCCTGTCGCTTATCCCAATGTTCGGAGAGATGATTGGTATGATTATAATCGGCTTGGTCCTATTATTTAATGACCCGCCAGCCGCTCTATCATTCGTAATCGTATTCGTTATTTACATGCAAATTGAAAATAACTACATTGTTCCAAAGATTCAGTCCAAAAAAATAGAACTATCAGCGCTGGCGATTTTAATATCAGTTATCATTGGTATTTACCTGTTCGGTATTGCCGGTGGTATTATTTCCATTCCAATTGCCGGCTGTGTCAGAATTTTTGTCGATGAATATATCTCCAGGAAGGGCAATAAAAAAAGTCGCCGAACGCTTGTTAAAGAAAAATTAGTTAAGCTAGTCTAAACGTATTCCCAGATTGGGCCATGAGCGGTGTCGCGTACAGTGATGCCGCTCTTTTCAATGTCTTTACGAAGATCATCTGAAGTCTGCCAGTCTTGATGCTCACGGGCTTGCTGACGCTTAATAATTAGCATCTTAACGTCATCGGAAACATCTGGTGAACTAACGATTAATCTTAGGCCAAGTAGCTCATCGACGGTTTCAAGTAGCTGTACGAAAGCGTGCTGGTGGATGTCGTCAAGTCGAGCGTGCATCAGCCGTGAAAAGGCATCATCGATAATTGTCAGGGCGGCTGGCGTGTTAATATCCTCATTTAAGGCTTCTAGGACGGCCTGAGCAGCGGCGTAC
>DAIOXF010000009.1:0-11242 GCA_036758105.1 Candidatus Saccharimonadota bacterium
GTACCCAGCGGTGTACAGGTCAACAGTGTCATAACTGGTTTGGTTGTTGGATAAACTAGCTTGTTGACATCACTTGGCTCGACTACAGTCTTGCCAGTAACGGTGTAAGTGTAGCGTTTGCCCTGATAATTGGCATAAATACTATCGCCAACGGTTAGCTTATCTAGTTGGGCAAAGATGAATTTGTAGTCACCGCTATCGAGTAGGTCGTTACTGCTGTGGCCGGCAATCACAGTGTTACCCACTTGGCCAGGATGACTGTCGGCGCCAGGTATTGCGAATTGAGCGACGCCTGTGGCCATGGCTTTCATCTGCGAGGCATAATCATTGCCGACGTCGTAAGAAACCGGCACGTCAACATTAATCTTTGGAATAATCAGGCGTGGTTCGGGGCCGACATTAACGTCGGTCGATGGGTCGATGACGATATTTTGCGGGTCAATGCTACCTGGCGAAACATAAGCCATAACATTGGAGATAATGACGCGGTTGTACTGCATAAATCCAAAAATCAACATGACAATAATAGCCGATGTGATTGGTACGAAATGGCGACTCTTTCGGGCCTTTTTGGCTGAGGCTTGGACCTTTGATAGTAATTTTTGGCGCAAATCAAACAAAGCCTCGTCTTTGGATAGTGTTTCGACGGCCGGCTCTTCTTTTGGCTGATTGCCAAAGTATTGCTGATTAGGCGTTGATGCTTGCTGGGTGGCTTGTTTTAGATGATGTGTGTAGTAGCCTTCGTAGTACTTTTGGTAATAAGTCTGCCAAGCACTGTGGTATTGCTTCCACTGGTCAGCGGTTGGTTGAGGATTGGCCGTGTGTGTTCGATCGTATTGATTAACGTCTTCGAGTGCCTGGCCGGTTAAAGCGGCGGCTGTGACGGTCTGAGCGTTGCCACTATAAAGATCTTCAATCTGAGCTCGGACTATGTCGGCGGCAGCTTGTTGTTGAGATGGCTGCGTCGGTGTATATTCGACCGGTCCTGCCGTTACTGGAGGGATATTTGCAGGGGTAGAACTGACATCATTTGGCTTCATTTCTATAGATTCCTAATACGTTCTATTGTACAATACATTGGTAGCAACTACTATCAGTGACCAAAGAGGTCGATTAAATAGTAATATTGTTGGGCGAGTGGCGGAATCGGTAGACGCGCTAGACTCAAAATCTGGTTCTCGCAAGGGAGTGGGGGTTCAATTCCCCCCTTGCCCACCAATACTATTCTTTAATCAAACTAGCGGTGATACTCTCCAGTGGTTTATTTAGATTCCACATCCAATAAGTGGCCGCAGCACTGGCAACACTACCGCGCCAGATCGACATCGGGTTATCCCATGGTGTCGATGTGACTCCCCCATTACTAGCTACTAGTAATTGTTCTTTGTGCAGAACGGTTATGGTAATCGGGTAAGTAATCGTAAATTTGTGCAAAGCCTCGATTAGGCTGGTTAGCTGCATGCCAAAGGTTAAAACAATCGGATAGTAAACCAGCTGAAATAGTTTTTGTAGCTGAGCAAACGAGATGATAAGTGAACTGTCCGGCCTTTCGACCAAACTTTGACTGCTGTTTTTAATTAGATCAATGGCGTCGCGTGTAATCGTTAAGGGTCCGTGATAATCGCGTAAAAAATCTTCATATAAAATGGCGGTTTCGCTGTTGCGGCCAGCATCACCGATTAGCAAAATGCCAGTTGACCAGGCGCCTAGCGCCTTCATTTCATTGATGCCATCGCGTGCTAGGCTGCCAGATGGATTGGTGGCGGCAAAGATTGTATCAGTTATGGTGTTTGGAATTGTTTTTCGAAGGACATCTGGCAGCAGAACTCGCACTTCCCCTGCCCCGCTAGCGAGGGCCGTCTGATAAGCATCAGCCACGCCGGCAAACCCAAGTTTGTTGCCGCCGATAATACCAAGTCGGCCAGCCAGCGAACGCTGCTCGGGCTTGCTCCAACTTATGTCGCTAAAAAGTGGCTTGCCTGGTAGCTGTTTTTGCCAGTATGAATGCTCCATTTTAAGCTTCCTTAATGATGATACTGACCGGACAGTGGTCCGAGCCTAGGATATCTGGGTGAATTTTTGCCTCAGTAATTTTATCGACTAACTCTCGACTTGCGAGCCAGTAGTCGATGCGCCAACCGATGTTGCGTGCCCGAGCGTTAGCCCAATGTGTCCACCAAGTATAGGCGTCGGTCTGGTCAGGGTATTTTGTACGGAAAGTATCGACAAAACCGGCGGCCTCAAATTGGTCAAACCCAGACCTTTCCTCATCTGTAAAACCGTGCTTGCCAATATTAGCTTTGGGGTTTGCCAGGTCGATTTCGCTATGAGCAACGTTTAAGTCGCCGCAAAATATCACTGGTTTGGATTTTTCAAGCTGCTTTAGGTGTTCCAAAAAAGCTGGGTCCCACATCTTGTGGCGAAGTCCTAGCCGCGACAAGTCCCCTTTTGAGTTGGGCGTATAGACTGTCACGACCCAAAACTTGTCAAATTCGGCCGATAATACACGGCCTTCTTTGGTAGGATCACCGTAACTATCACCCGCCAAGCCGTATTTTCGTGCAATGTCACCCACCAAGCCATTGATGACGCTGAGTGGTTTAATTTTGCTGAAAATTGCTGTGCCGCTATAACCTGCCTTGTCGGCACTATTCCAGTATTCGTGGTAATCGGGCAAATCGATGACCGCTTGACCCTCTTTAGCTTTGGTCTCTTGCAAACACAAAATATCCGGCTGGTGCTTGGCGACAAACTTCTGAAAAGCACCTTTGTTGATGACTGCCCGGATACCATTTACATTCCACGAATAAAGCTTCATTATAGTCAATTATATAGTTTTTATGGCTCGCTGAACATCACGTTCTTGATCGCGGCGTTTTAATGTCTCGCGCTTGTCATAGTTTTTCTTACCCTTACCAAGGGCGATAATAATCTTTATGTAGCGACCTTTGGTTAGTAGCCGCAGCGGCACGATGCTCATTCCAGCCTGTTTGCGGTCGGCTAGCTCGTCGATTTGTTTACGCTTTGCAAGCAGTTTGCGCGGTGAAGTATCAATCGAGCGGGTGTTCTCTTTATTTTTCTCATTGATCTTAAGGCTAAAACTGGCGTTGTTCAGCCACAACTCGTTATCTTTGATAGTTACAAACGATCCTTTTAGTTGAATATGGCCATCGCGGGCAGCGCGCGTCTCGGGTCCAGTTAAGGCAATTCCAACCTGCAATTCATCACCAAGGGCATAATCAAAAGAGGCACGTCGATTGACGATGGCGCTGGGTTTTTTAGATAATTTCTTTTTATTAGCCATGATGTCTTATTGTAACAGAGACTCGATAGCTTCAAGTAGTGTCGTGGCGGAAGTCTGCCAAGAGAATTTTTGACTTTGCAAAATACCAGCACGGGACAATTCGCGATAGTTACTGGATTTAGCTGCTTTTTGAACTTTTTTGGCAAAGTCAGCAGAGTCGGTTGGGTTAAAGTACAAGGCACCCTCCCCGGCTACTTCGTGAAATATTGGTAGGTCGCTGATGACAGCTGGCACGCCAAGCGCCAAAGCCTCGGCAACTGGCAGGCCGTAACCTTCATCCAGACTGGCGCTGACCAGCAGCGCGTTATCGGCCAGTTTTTCGGCATATTCTTTATCAGATACTCCGTTATGGAAAATGACCTTGGCGTGACTTGGTATGATTTTTCCAAGCTCGGCTTTTCGGCCTGGGCTAATTCGACTTAGCAGATGCAACTTAAAGCCAGGCAAAAATTCCATGCCGCGAATCAAGGTCTCGACGTTTTTATATTCCATAAACGATCCCATATAAATCAGGTTTTTCGGCTTGTTGGTGGTGACGTCATTGTCCAGATATTGGCTCAATTGTTGCGGTGCGTTGAGCACTACAATAACTGGTCGCTTGGTCAGCTTGGCGGCTAGGATATCTTCTTTGCTGGTTTGACTGACGGTTGCTACTAAATCAGCGCTATTTAAGGCTAGGCGCTGTGGCAAATAGGTCGCGTGATACAGCCACCAACCGGCGCGTAGCAGCGGATTAAACTGGCGCGGTGGCGTGCGGTGACGATAATAAATCATGTCATGAAGCGTCAAAATAAGTTTGAACCGGTGGCCGAGCGCCCCCATGGTCTGCATCGGACTAAAGACTACATCGGGATGATAACGGTTGAGCCTGAGGGACGTGAATGGTTCAAGAACTGAGGTTGGCGTGTGCGTCGTGACATAGTCGGCCCCAAGTGGCAGCAGCTTTAACTGTTCGATATTACAAATAATAAACGTAACGTGCGCCTGCCCACTTAGCGCCGTGGCAAGTTCGGTCGAAAATCGGCTGATGCCGTCGTGAAAGTCAGTTCGGATGTATCGGGCGTCGAAAAACAACTTCATAGATATATGAATTGTAGCATATTAAAAGCCTAGTATATTTGTATTAATTGCCGAAATGTGTTATAATGAAAATAATGTTATTTTTGCAAATTAAGCATGCTATAATTGACTAAACATGAAAATTCTTATCGCTTCCGACCTAAACTGGCCCCTTATTAACGGAGTTGCTACGTTTACGCGCAACCTAGCTAAGGGCCTAGCCGACAGAGGTCATGAAGTCGTTGTGATTGCGCCAAGCCAGACCGGTAAGCCATATAAAGAGATTGATGGCAATTACACGATTCACAGAACCCGTTCGGTTGTTTTTCCGCTTTATCAAAATATTCGCGTCTCACTGACGCCGCTTCTTGAGGTTCGTCGCATTATTCAGGATTTTGAGCCAGATGTGATTCATATTCAAATGTTGATGTGGATTGGTCAAGCTACTATGGCGCAGGCGCGTCGTCGCAATATTCCGGTTGTTTCAACCAGCCATGCTATGCCAGAAAATTTGATGGACAACCTGAAGAAATTGGCACCAATTGCCCGTCCGATTAATTACATGCTGCGCGAATACGGTCGCCGTTTTCATTCTCGGGCTGACGCTATCACCTCGCCTACCGAGTCAGGTATTCGGTCATTTGGTAAACACGTCGAAAAGATTGAAAAGCCAATTTACGCGATCTCAAACGGCATCAATCTGGCGCAATTTACGCCGTCCAAGGCTAGCCCATCAACTTATGAAAAATTTGGTATTCCGACTGATCTACCAATTGTGTCTTATGTTGGTCGAATTGACGCCGAAAAGCATTTGGGGGTTTTAATCCGAGCCATGGAGCTGGTCCTAGCCCAAACTAAAGCCCATATGGTGGTGGTTGGTAGTGGTGGTGATTTGGAATGTAATAAAGTTCTCGCTAAAGAATTGGGTATTGAAAATCACATCACGTTCACTGGCCGCGTTAGCGACGAGGATTTGATTGAATTACATAAAGTCGGCAAGGTCTTTTGTATGCCGTCGCCGGTTGAGCTGCAAAGTATTGCGACACTTGAAGCGATGGCTAGCGGTCAGCCGGTCGTGGCAGTTGATGCTGGCGCCTTGGCTGAACTGTGCCACGATAAAAAGAATGGCTTTTTGTTTGGTTTAGATGACGTTGAGATGGCCGCTGAGGGCATCTCGAAAATTATATCTGATACGACCTTACGTTCACGTATGTCGGTTAACAGTCTGAAGATTGCAAAAACACACGATCTCGTTCACACCCTCGAGCAGTTTGAAGAACTTTACAATTTAGTCATTGAGCAAAAGAAAGTTGATTTAAAAGAAGCCGAGCAATACGGTATTAGCGAATAAAGCGCTTGACGGCCTCAGCTACTTGATCGGGTGTCTCGTAATGAGTCAAATGACCGACATTCTCAATCACGACGAGTTCAGCATTTTTAAAAAGCTCTACTAAGCTTTGCTGCTTGGCAAGCGACGTAATATCATCTTTATCGCCGGCGATTAGCAGCGTCGGTAGGTTTATTTTTGGGGCATACATGCGAACATTTTGGCTAATCGAAGTTTTAAAAGCCTCGGATAGCATTGTAGGATTATCAAAGCTGCTAAAGTGCGTTAGGTGCTGATTGTGAATAAATCGACGTAGTTTTTTATCATTGGTTTTGGCCATTGTTAGACTCATAATCATGACGACAGGCTTTGATGCTAGCCATTTTTTAGCGAGTTTAGTCGGGAGTTTTCGCCCCAAGAAGTAATAAAATATCGCTAGTTGTGTTAAGACGGCCTTCGGACCTTCAAGGGCTGGTGCGCCAATTGGGTTGACCAAGATTAGGCTCGATAGGGTTTCGGGGTGTTTGGCAGCGTAACTGGCGGCGACAATACTGCCAAAGGAATGACCTAATAAAATCGGTAGCTTTGTTAGTTTTAGGTCAGAAATAAAGTCAGCTAACCAGGCTACGTAATTATCCAAATTGTGTTCGACGTCCAGCGGTGCAGCCTCACCAAAACCCGGCAAATCCGGTACAATAACCTTAAAATCTGTCAGCTGTTTGGCGATTAAATCAAGCCCATGATGAGTGCCGCGAAAACCATGAATCATAATAACCGTCGTGTTGGCGTCGGGATGATAAGTCCAAACGGGCTGGTTTAAAGACGTATTTTTCATCTTGTTAAGTATAGGCGTCGGGTAGCGACGACGCAATAACTAGCGGTGCCTGTTCCGGTAAACTCTGTGTAGATCTGGGCGGGCGTCTTTAAATTGCTGATCAAGTATTTCGTAAATTTCGCGGGCTGGAATGCCTTCGCGTGCAAACTGGCGAGCTCGCTCTAAGACCTGATCGCCCTCTTCTTTGTAGCCATTAGATTCCAGGATGACGGCGATTCCGGCAGCGGATTGCTTTACAACGGCTTCAACTCTTTCATCACGTTCATTACGGTACGCATCAAGATCAAAAATACGGCCAACAATATGTGTGGCTTGCTCCCCTATCAGCTTGCCGCGTTCAGCAAAAAGCTTAGAGGCATAAATTACTTCGCCTTTCTCCATTGATGCTATTAAACAACTCGAAATGGAATCGTGCAACCAAGTTTGTAATTAAAACTACAAGCCCTATCTGTTACGGCCCATAAATGTTATGCTGGTACAGATATGATTGCCGACATTACGATTACTGAAAAATCGTTTGGCCCCAAACTTCTAATGAGTGGGGTTAAATTTAGTATCGATGATAGTGAAAAAGTTGGCGTAATCGGTCGTAACGGTGTTGGTAAGTCTACTTTATTTGGAATTTTGGCCGGTGTTGACAAGGATTTTACCGGTGAAGTCATTTTTAAGCGCGGCACGGTAGTCGTGACGACAGCCCAAGAGCACCACAATATGGGCGACACGACGGTTTTGCAGTATATCTTGCGCGGTTTGCCCGAGTATTCTGACCTATCGCACAAGATCGAGACGTTACCAGCCACTATGGGCGACGACATGAAGCTGATTAACGAATACACCCAGGCGCTGATGCGCTTTGATGATAAGGGTTTTTACCAAATTGAAGAACAGATCGAGCGTGAACTGGATAACTTTCAATTGCCAGGAGTCGCCCATCGAGCTTTCAATACCCTATCTGGTGGTCAAAAGCGATTAATTGAGGTCGTTAAAGTTATGCATAGCGATGCGCACTTGGCGCTGGTCGACGAACCAACCAACCACATGGACTATATTGCCAAATCGCAATATGTTGAATGGATGAAAACTGCTCGCGAAGCTATGCTGGTAATTACTCATGATCGTGATGTCTTAAATGAAGTCGATCGCATTATCGAACTTAAGGATGGTGGCAGCGTCAGTTATAAGGGTAACTACGACGCCTATCTAAAGCAAAACGCCGTTAGTACTGGTACGCAAATGAACGATTTTGAAATGGTTGAAAAGCGAATTGCTAACCTGAAAGTAAAAGTGTTGGACTACCAAAGGCTAAAGGAAAAATCGCGCAATCCTGGCACGATTCAAAAATTTAAGCGCCTGGAAGAAAATTCTCGTAAAGAACTAGCCGAGCTGCTGGCCAAGGAAAAACCAACCTTTTGGATTGATAAAGAATCGGCCGCCAATCTTCACTACAAAGTGGCGGCGCAATATGACAAGTTTAAGGCTAAAAATATTCGTATGAACATGAAAGATGACGAATCGCGCAGTAAACACGTGCTGGTATCCGGGCGTGGTGTGTCACTGGGATACGGCGAAAAGCCACTTTTTGAGGGTGTTAATATTGATCTACGCGAGGGCGAAGCCTTAGAATTACGCGGTCGTAACGGTGCTGGTAAAACTACGCTAATTAAGGCCCTGCTGGGTGACAAAACCCCGAAATTATTTGCCGGTGAACTGTCGCTTGATCGTCACGTGCGCATTGGTGTTTACGAGCAAGAAATCGGCTCGACTTATTTTGAACTGTCGCTAGAATCGGCGATTGAAAAAATGTATCTAGATAGAGATTTGTCGGTTTCGACGGCAAAAGTTCGCAGCTTGTTAAATGATTATTTGTTTTCTGATGGTGATGGCAAGACGCCAATTTCGAGATTGTCCGGTGGCCAAAAAGCCCGTTTTCAATTAATTTCTATGCTGGCGAATGACCCACAGCTGCTGATTTTAGACGAGCCGACAAACCACTTGGATTTGCCAAGTATCGAAGAACTTGAGACGGCGCTTGGTAAATACGCTGGTGCGGTTATCTATGTCAGTCACGATGGCTATTTCCGTCAGGCGATTGGCGGTGAAGTGCTGCAAATTGGCGCCCAATAAGTCAACTCGCGCTTTTAAGTTCGCCTCCACGCCCAACCACTCCTCCGACCGGGCTTCACGCCGGGTACGAACAAGAGCCTCGGCGTCTTGTCGCCCTCGGGTTGCAGAGTGGTTGTTCGTAGCAGTTAAGCGCGCGGCTCTAGACTGTAGCCTCGGGGTCTGGGGTATCTGCAATTACCGAAAAAAGATAATATCTCTAGTCCTTGCTCGCCGAGGACTACCCGCACCCAGTTATTACTGGCGTAAGGGCGATCCCTTTAGGGTCGTTCCGCAGGCGACGAAGACTAGAGTGATATCTTTTTAGCGCGTAATTACAGCCAACCCCAGCAGTTTTTGGATACTTCTGCAGTCCAAAAGTATCAAGACATTTGTTACTTTGGAAAAAGTAAGGATTAAGCTGTGATTGGTTGAATTTCGTGTCGCTTAATTGCGTCTTGCAAGCGCGGGCGATCAAAGCCAAGAATCATATCCCCTGCTACATCCGTTACTGGCACGCCGCTAAAACTACCACCGTTTTTAGAAAGTAGCTCATCGTAAGCAGCTTTGTCGGCTTCGATGTCCTTAGAGATGTAAGGAATACCCAACTTATCGAGCCATTGCATCTCGCTATGGCAAAAGGCGCACCAACTGGTCTTGTAGATAGTTATTTTTGCGGAATTAGAGTCATTCATTATTATCCCCTTTTCTTATACTATACATTATATACTATATTAAGTTTACGGTAAATATTACTTGGTGCTTATGCTATACTAATCACAGAAAAACAAGGAGAAAACGTGGCGTTAACGCTCCGCAATCAGACAATAAATACTAAATGCGTTACTGCTGGCGGTTTTGCGTTGCCGACTATTTTAATTGCATCGATTGTGATGCTGACGGTACTGCTGGTTTCGGTTACCAGCACTACGGCACTACGGGTAGCTATTAACGGTCAATATTATTCGCAGTTGGCGCAATTGGCCGGTGAAGCCGGGACGGCTTATGCCGAGGCGTGTTTGCACAACAACGCCAATATACCAACCTGGTCAGATGCTAAGCCTCTGACGCCAGCGACAGACTGCAGTGGCAATGTTCAGGGTACTTACCCTGCCTATATTTTGACTAACGCAACTAATGTCCGTAGTGGTTTTAGTGTCGGTATGCCAACTGTCGATGCGAGTGGCCGCGCCACGACGGTTCCAAATACCGGCTACGCCGAAATTACCCGGGAGTCTAATGGTGCCGTCTGGCGTCGCTATAACCAACCAGCCGTGCAGTCGGCTGTTGTGCCGGATCAATGCTCTGGTACCGCCAATTCTACGCTGGGCTGGAATACTCCGGTGGTTGTTTCTAAAATAGCAGCTTTTCCTGAGGCGTCGTCTCAAGAGATATCAATCGCTTCTGGGGATGCCAATCCGGGGCCTGCCTATTATCGTAAAGATTTTAGTGTAACGTCACTAGGTACCTATAATGTCTATAACCTAGCCGACAACCAAAGTGATTTATATATAGACGGTCAGTTGCTATCTACGTCAGTACTTTATGGTAGCGGTCTTGATACGAAACAGATTACACTCGGAGTTGGTTGTCATACGATAGTGGCTAAGGTTACGAATTACAGTATCCTACCTATATTTAATCCAACTGGTCTTATGGTGGCTGTGACGCGAGTTGGCAGTAGTGTACCGACGGTTGTTACGGATACGTCTTGGCGGGTAACGGCTGGCATATCCAGGCACTTTTCAGAGGTAAATTATTATGCTGACCCAGCCGGCTGGACGCCAGCAAGGGATGTGGGCTCTGCGACCGGGGCTGGTTATTCAGGATGGACTGCCTCTACTGGCGATTCGGCTACTCGCAATATAAGCACTACGCACAGTTATTCTGGAGCTGATTACCCGTCATACTCATACGCACTATTCAGGGATAATCGAATCGTAACAGTGACATCACCAACCCAAATTAAAATAGCCTACGGCTGTGATGACAATTGTAAGGTATATCTAGACGGTAACGTCGTGGCTAATAATGGTAACAGTACTGTTGGTACGTCAACTTTAATACTGCCTGAAGGCAGTCATCAATTCGCCCTCGATCTTTATAATATCACCGGCCCGTCGGGCATTGTGTTTGCTGCAATTCGGTCGAGTGATAATGCCATACTAACGAGTACCGATACGACCTGGTCGGCAGCTAATTTCTGGAACACGATAGATTCAACTACTGTCGCATATTCATATGACAATACGTATTTCCCGACCCCAGACCCTAGGACTATAAATACCTTAGTCGCCGCCGGTGGCGGTAGCGGCGGCGGTGCGACGGGTGGCGGTGGTGGGGCCGGCGGCGTAATATCAACTCTTACAGATGTCAGTGTGGGTAACTACCCAGTTGTAGTTGGTAACGGTGGAATTGTTCCGGGAAATCAAAATCCTGGTATTAGTGGTGGTAACTCCAGTTTTAACGGTTTGGTCGCAATTGGTGGCGGTGGCGGTGCCGCCTCGAGTAACGGTGTTGCGTCTAGTGCATCACCTGGTGGATCGGGTGGGGGTAGTCAAGACTACGGGGGCATTTCAATCGCTGGACTTGGTACGACTCTGCAAGGTAACCCTGG
>DAIOXF010000010.1:0-10648 GCA_036758105.1 Candidatus Saccharimonadota bacterium
CACGCAGACTATAAGAGACTGGCACGTGTTGGTTGGTCGGCTGGCGACATGGTAAGGGGTAAGGGAGACTTTCCAAGTCAGATTGATGAGCTACCAGCTCACGCTAACCTTCTAATTATAACAGTGGGTGGAAATGCCATTAACCTTCGTACTTTTGGCGCGGCTTGTATTGCGGCGGGCTGTGGCACTGACACCACGATATTTAAGGATGCTTTTAAGGAATTTGCTTCAGATAAGCACTATGAAGATGAGGAAGAGTTCTTGCGCGGTGTCCGCCTTAAAGCCGCAGACGCAGATGCCGCAGTCGTAGGCTATCCAAATCTTATAGTACCTTACGAAGTGCCTGGCAAGTTCGAACGGTTTCTTTCGGGTGTTGGTGTTCCAGAGCTGACGGTACTAGGTAAGGCTAATGATGCGGCGATTGCAGACCTGGTCGAAATGAGTAACACCGCCACGAAGGAAATTATTAAACGCATTGCTGATCCGCGGTTGGTATATGTCGAACCACCAAAGCATATCGACATAATAACGACCAGACTGCTAGGTCAACCTGACCATTTTCACATAGATCCTAATCCAGCCTCAGACGATTCGGGTCATCCAACTAATGAAGGCCATCGAGCTATAGCAGACGCTGCGTTCCCTGCTATCACGACAATGTATAATAGGAATAAAAGAAAGTCGGGATTAATATTACATGGAATGGGTATGGGGAAATGATAGAAAGTATTTTTACCAAGATTATCAACGGTGAGATTCCTTGCCATAAGATTTACGAGGACGACAGAATCCTTGCTATCTTGACTATCGCGCCAGTGTCTGAGGGGCATACGCTTGTAATTCCAAAGACGCAGTATGAGGATATTTGGGATATGCACGATGATGACTACCACTACCTGATGTCGATTGTGAAAAAGCTTGGCATACACCTTAGGGAGGCAACTGGAAAAGACAGGGTTGGGATTGTCGTTAAGGGTTTTGAAGTGCCACATGTGCACGTCCACCTCATCCCAGTGGATGTGCATAGTGGCGTGAGCTTTGACCCCGAGGGTGGTCTTAAGCCGGTTGATTTTGAGACTCTCTACCCTATTGCCGAGAAACTCCGACTTTCATGACCCTCAAACTGTTAGTTGTTGGCAAAAAGCACGAATCTTGGGTGAGCGAAGGAATCGAGCGCTACCAGAAGCGCCTAAAACGGCCTTTCGATATCGAATGGGTATTATTGCCTCATTCGGCATACGAGGACCTCAAAGCTCGCCAGGACGAGTCAGAGCGCATACTATTGCGACTTAATGCTAACGATTTCGTTATTTTGCTTGATGAACGGGGTAAAACGCTCGATTCGCCTGCCCTATCGACCCTACTAACCGCCAAACTTGATACCTCTCAACCGGTTACGCTGATTATTGGCGGGGCCTATGGGGTTGACGAAACGGTTCACCGCCGCGCTGACTTCGTTTGGTCACTGTCCCCGCTTGTCTTTCCTCATCAATTGGTACGGTTAATACTGATCGAACAGCTCTATCGGGCTCAAGAAATCGCCCACGGCCATCCCTATCACCACGAATAGAGAGACACAGAGTTGACAATTAACAAAGCTTATGCTATATTGATGTTTGTAATCTATAAAAACAAATATGAATCCATCAATATTTAACCCTGTACCAATTTTATTAACACTTTGCGCCATGTCTGGCGTCTTAGTTCATGACTCACGGCTTGACCGTGCGGCTGCGTCGGCTTTGCCGGCACAGACCAGCGCTATAACTAGCCTTGAGGAACTAAAGGTGAATGACCTGCATGCCCACGCCGAGCGCGTTAGCTTTACTCAGAATGTAGCCGAACCGAGTATTCAGCCGCGTAACGATAATGACAAAAAATATGTTGTTCAAAAAAAGTTAACGGCTAACACTTTTGGTAGTGTCTATATCTGGCCATCAAGCTAGGTTTACTGGATCGCTTCGAGTTCGATAATAAGCGCTTTTACTAGCGCTTGTTTTGCTTCAAGCTGCCTCTTTGTCTCTTCAACCAGCGCCTCAGGCGCTTTTTCGACGTAGCTTTTGTTTGCCAGACGAGCTTCAAGATTAGCGATATTCGCATGCGTTTCAGCTAGGCGGGCTTCAAGATTGTGCTGGTGTTCATAGATTGTCTCTTCAGATACATCTAGCCAAGCTTCGCGACCACTGTTAGGCAGGCGCAATCCACGTACTTGATCAACATAACTCACCTCTTTAAGCTTGGCGAGTTTTTGAATCAAAACGGCGTTATCGGCAATTAGTGCGTCGTTTTGGTAAAGTAAGCGGTAGCGTTCGTTGCCCGGCAGTTCGGAGGTTACAAAGCGTACCTCTGATACTAAGTCTTTCAAGCGATCAAACTCAGCGGCGGCGATGGCGTCACATGGCAGTTCCTCTGGCCAACGGGTCGTCATTAGTAGGCTGTCGTGCCAAGGTAAAGTCTGCCAAATCGTCTCGGTGACAAACGGCGCAAACGGATGAGCAATTTTAAGGCTGGTTTCAAGCACCCAGGCTAATAAATCAGGGTTGTCTTGTTGCTTGTTGGCCTCTATAAACCAGTCGGCAACGCTATCCCAGATGGCGTGGTACATACTGTCACTGGCTTCGGCAAAGCGATAGTTATCGAGCCTTTGCTGGATATCGGCGCTAGCGGTGTTAAGTTCGTTAATAATCCAGTGGTCAACAATACTTTTTGGCTCGGGCACGTTAGGGTGATAGTTATCCCCTAGCTTATCCTCAATAAAACGGGCGATATTCCAGAGTTTGTTGGCGAAGTTACGACCAGCGACTACCTTAGCCAGGCTAAAAGCTTGGTTTTGGCCGGCACTGCGGCTGGCGACGATTCCCAGACGCAAGGCGTCTGACCCGTGGCTGGTAATTGTTTCCATTGGATTAATGACATTACCCTTGCTTTTGCTCATCTTTTGACCCTTTTCATCAAGGACCATGCCGTGTAGGTAAACATGTCTGAACGGTACCTGATCTGTGACGTAGAGGCCAAGCATAATCATGCGGGCAATCCAGCGGTCAAGCAGGTCGCCACCGGTTTCCATGACGCTGTTGGGGTAAAAACGCGACAACTCGCCTTTTTCAAGGAATTCAGTTGTAATAAATGGCCATTGACCACTACTAAACCAGGTGTCAAAGGTGTCTTCTTCGCGACGATATGTTGTACCGTTTACATCAATAAGTTTTTCATCAACATGCTCGTCGAATATCCAATCTTCGGGGTTATTAACGTTTTGGAAAGCCGGAATTGGTATCCCCCATGGGATTTGGCGCGACAGGTTCCAGTCGTGCAGATTATCCAGGTATTGAACTAGGACTTGCTTGCGGCTGGCGGGCGTAAAATTAATTTCATCATTTAATAAGGCCTGTTTGGCGCGCTGTGCTAGGGGCTGAATCTTTAAGAACCACTGATCTTTGATTAATGGCTGGATTGGCAGGCCACTCTTGTAGTCATAGCCAACTGAGTGCTCGATGGTAGTCTTACCCCTGATAAGTTCTTCGGCTTCTAGGGCGGCTAGGACGCGCTTGCGGGCAACCTCTGCGGTTAGGCCGACAAACTGTTGTGGGGTGTTAATCATTGTGCCGTCAAAGTCGATAACTTGAATACGTTCCAGGTCGTGGCGCTGCCCTACTTCAAAGTCGTTCGGGTCGTGGGCAGGTGTAATCTTGACTGCACCGGTTCCAAAAGCGGCATCGACGTAATCGTCGGCGATAATTGGAATTTCACGGTTGGTTAGCGGTAGTAGCACGCGCGTGCCAATAAGGTCTTTGTAGCGCTCGTCATTAGGGTTGACGGCTACGGCAGTGTCGCCAAACATCGTCTCGGGACGAGTGGTAGCAATCACAATTTCACCGATTTTATCAAGTGTCGGGTAAGCAATCATGTACAAAGTGCCCTTTTCGACTTTGTGATTAACTTCAATATCCGAATAACTGGTTTGGTACTTGGTGCTGTAGTTGACAATGCGTTCACCTCTGTAAATTAGGCCGTCGTCCCACAATTTTTTGAAGGTTGAATAAACCGTACCAATCACCTTTTTATCAAGGGTGAATACCAAGTCGTCCCAAGAGGCGCTGACGCCAAGGGCGCGTAGCTGCAGCTCCATATTGCCACGTTGTTGATCGACAAAGTTCCAAACTTGGCTGTAAAGTTGTTCCCTGGAAAAGTCAAAACGACTTCTCCCCTCTTTGGCAAGCTCACGTTCGTAAACTACCCAAGTTTCAAAACCAGCGTGATCGGCTCCTGGGATATAGGCGACGTCTTCGCCCTTCATGCGGTGGTAACGGGCTAAAATGTCCTCTAAGGCAACCGTTAAGGCATGACCAATGTGCAGATTGCCATTGGCGTTAGGCGGCGGCATGACAATACTGTATGGCTCCCCTAAGCCGCTGGGTTTAAAGGCGCCTTTTTCTTCCCACATAGCATAGATATTTGGTTCGTATTGGTTCGGGTCGTAGGTTTTAGCAAGCTTCATCAAAAATCAATTCTTATATTAGTTTATTTTCACGCGAAATCAGCACCAATCTAACACCTGTTTTCGTATGAAAACAAATTATTTCCCATTTTCACGTGTTTGTTTTCATAATCATTATACCATAAATTCGGCGGTGTATAATAGGGGTATGATTGAGCTACAGCGGTGCACGAGACAAGAGGTATGGGACGACTATGTATTAGATAATGGCGGACATCCGTTACAACTTTGGGGTTGGGGACAGGTGAAGTCAGCTCATGGCTGGGTGGCTGACCGTGTTTTAGGGTATGATGATGAAAAAATTGTCGCTGCCGCTCAGATTTTAACTAAAAAATTACCATTTCCGTTTCGAGCCATATCTTATGTGCCACGCGGGCCACTAGGCGAGCAGGGGACAAGCGAAGAGTTTTTGCTTGCACTTGGTAAGTATTCAAAGCGCGAGCATCACCCGGTGGCGCTGACAGTCGAGCCAGATAGTGCCGAATTTCCAATCTATAACGGATGGAAAAAGTCGACTAACACGATTTTGCCACCCGAGACGATTGCCTTGGACCTTGAAAAGAGCGAAAGTGACCTTCTGGCGACCATGGCTAAAAAAACTCGGCAATATATCCGCAAATCAGCTGCAGAAAAGATTACGATTAAAGCAGTTCGTAACCGATTAGATTTAGAGAAGTGTTTGGAGGTTTATCACCAGACCTCGGATCGAGCCGGCTTTGGCTTGCACGACGACCAGTATTATCTGGACGTCTTTAGTCTGATGGGGGACCACTCGCCGGTTTTTGCCGCGTACGTCGATGATCAACCGGTGGCCTTCTTGTGGCTAGCGGTTAGTCTAGATACATCGTACGAGTTATATGGGGGAATGAACGAGCAAGGTGCGCAACTTCGCGCCAACTATGCCTTAAAGTGGCACGCGATTCGCAAGACAAAGGAGTGGGGACTGAAGCATTATGACTTTGGCGGTCTAATCGAGGACGGCGTTTCGAACTTTAAGCGCAGCTGGACCGATCATGATACGGTGCTGGCTGGCACTTTTGACATGTCATTGTCGCCAACTTATGGCCTATGGACAAGTGTTCTGCCGAGAGGAAAAAAGTTAGTCCAAAAACTAAAGTCGTTGCGCAAATAACAACGATTAACTCTTTGACCAAGCGGTTTTTGTCATCGATAGACTAGGGATGACCTCAATATCGTTGGGGTCGGTTGGTGGCATCTTCTGCGCGTAGTAATAACCAAGAGTGGCAATCATGGCGCCATTATCGGTACAGAGGTTCATTGGGGCATAATCAATCTGAATTGGTAGGCGGTCGGACAGTATACGGCGTAGCTCTTGGTTAGCAGCAACACCACCAGCAATGACGACGGATTTGGGATTATAATCATGAAAAGCCCGCGCAGTAGTGTCGACTAGTGTTTCAACGGCTGTACGTTGGAAGCTGGCAGCAAAGTTTGCCCGCTGAACGTCGCTTAAAAGCCCTGGAAGGTCGTGTGACGGAAAAGTAAAGCCGACGCCCACTTCGCGCTGAACGGCTCGCAGAACGGCTGTTTTAAGGCCAGAGAAACTGAAGTCATATTTGCCGTCAAGTTTGGCTTTGGGCAGTTTATAAGCAGTCGGGTCACCAACAAGAGCAGCCTGGGCGATAGATGGGCCACCAGGGTAGGGAAGGCCGATGATTTTGGCGACTTTATCAAATGCCTCGCCAACGGCGTCGTCTTGGGTTTGACCCAGCAGTTCGTAGTCACCATGGTCGCGAAAAAGTACTAATTGGCTGTGTCCGCCAGATACGATTAGGGCTAGCATTGGAAACTCGGGCGCTTTTGCATTAAGGAAATTGGCATAAACATGAGCTTCGACATGGTGGATAGGGTAGAGTGGCTTGTTTTTTAAGACCGCTAAAGTCCGGGCGGCTAAGGTGCCGACCAGTAGTGACCCGATTAATCCTGGCGCATAAGTGACGGCAATGGCGTCGATATCATCCCAGGTTAAATTAGCATCGGTTAAAGCTTGGTTGATAACAGGGTTAACAACCTCGATGTGACTGCGGGCGGCGACCTCTGGTACTACACCGCCGTAAAGGGCGTGTATATCGATTTGGGAATTAACAACGTTACTTAAAAGAATACGGCCATCTTGTACTACAGAGGCCGCTGTTTCGTCACAGCTACTTTCGATTCCCAAAACCTTCATCTGTTAATAGTCTAACAGATAATGCAAGGTGCTCAAGCGCAAACTAGCTTTTACGTTAAGTGTAAATAATGTATTATTACGCCATGAGTACCCCAGAATGTCTATTTTGCGATAAGGATAATCCTGATAAAAATACAGTTATTGCTTCAAATGACTTAGCCTACGCCCGATGGGATAACTTTCCGGCTAGTGATGGTCATACCGAAATTGTTCCGATCCGTCACGTTGAGTCGTTTTTTGATTTAAACGATCAGGAAGTATTAGCTATCTATGCTTTGGCAAAAGTTACTAGGGAAATTATTACAGCAAAGTATCACCCTGATGCATTTAATCTGGGCGTTAACGACGGCGAAGCGGCCGGCAGAACCATTCACCACATGCATCTGCACCTCATCCCTCGTTACGAAGGTGATGTACCAAATCCACGTGGTGGCATTCGGCATGTCATTCCTGGCAAAGCTGACTATTAAATAGGCCTTGTTAACATAAGCGTATTAGCTGAACATAAGGGTCGGGTATAAATCTTCGTTTATCCAAGTCTAGACTGACCAAAGCGTTAGTTTTCAATCTGTAGGATCATAGGTAAATGGTCTGAAACTTCATTATTCTTAGCTTCTGGTTGAAACCCCGCTTGAGCCTTAGCTAATTTACTCGGTAGCTTAGCATAAACTACTTGGCATTAGCGCTTACTTTTACCACAAATCGGGCAGTCATCTTCGGACCTATCGCTGTTTGCCCATATCGTCAGGGCTTTTATCGGGCCAAGAACATCAGTATAGCCAAATATGTCGGCCACTCTTCGTATGAGGCTAATCAATCGCCCGCTAATCACAAGAGAACCATACTGGAACACAGCCCATCGGCTGCCGACTGGGACTACTTGCATGGATGCTTTCTCGTAGTGCTTTGGCCTGTCGGTATTATGGATCCTTGCCATTATATCTTTCGCGATAAAGTTAGCGTGTTGAACCGCTGTCTCTGCCAGACCACTGTGTGTAGTGGCTGCATTGTCGCCACAAACATAAATATTAGGCTCAACCTGAAGATGCTTGTTGACCGCTACATAACCACGTTTGTCTAGTGTAAATACCTCGGGATGCTCTTTGAAAAACGGATTATTCTGTGTGCCAGCTGCCCAGACTACATTTCTGGATTTAATCATACCAACCGATGTTTTGAGCTCACTCAGGGTCTCGGACTGTACGGCAGTATTGACTAATGTATCGACACCCAGCTTAGCTAGTCGCCGACTGACTTTACGACTAGCCAATTCCGACATCTGCGGCAAGATACGCGGGTCAGCTTCCACTAGATGTATCTTTACGTGTTGGTGCTTGAGCTTGTGTTTCTTGGCCACCCCCAGTAGGTAAGCGCTGAGTGCTCCTGCCAGTTCTACGCCAGTTGGACCAGCTCCGACTATCACAAAGTTTTCATCAGCCGCCTTAGCCCCCTGTGTCAGGCTATCATGGATATGACCCTTCAGTTCTATGGCCTCACGTACAGTCTTTACCCCGTATGAATATTCGTCCAGACCTTCTATACCATAGTAACAATTGACAGCGCCCAGGGCGAAGACAACCTCGTCGTAATCAATCTTCTGGCCATCCTCCAGCTTCAACTGTTTCTTGTCTTGGTCTATGTCAATGATTCGACCGACTACAACGTATGCGTTACTAGAGTCTATCAACATCCACTCTATTGGTAGGCGAGCTATGCCCATCTTGAATCCAGTCACGGCTCTATATAAAGCGGGGCTATAGCGAAAATCTTCCGAATCATTGATAAGTGTTATGCGAATATCTTTTTGTTTACGTAACTTGCGTGCTAGTCTTATTCCAGCAAAGCCGCCACCTGCAATCACAATATGCTTCATATTCCTTATGATATATCAGATTGTCAAGCAAGAGCAAATCAAGTACGCTAAAAGCATGAGTAGCTTAAAAGAGGATCTCGAGAAGCTGATTACTGGAGACCTTGAGGAATCATCTGGGGCAATAAATAAGTTCAGTCACGATGCTAGTATGTTTGAGCTGCGTCCAAGTTTGGTGGTAGCACCAAAAGACAGTGCTGACGTCCAACAAATTGTAAAATACGTCAGTCAAAATAAAGCTAAAAACCCAGAACTTTCTATTACAGTTCGAAGTGCCGGCACCGATATGTCGGGTGGAGCTGTGAACGACTCGGTCGTGCTAGACATGCTTAAATACTTTAATCAGATTTATGACGTAAATACGTCCACTGGACACGCTCAGCCGGGTGTTTATTATCGAGATTTTGAAGCTGCAACCATGAAACACGGCGTCCTTATGCCGAGCTTCCCGGCTTCACGTGAGCTCTGTACTATCGGTGGTATGGTTGCTAACAACGCCGGTGGCGAACGCTCCCTGCAATATGGCAAGACTGAGAATTTCGTCGAGTCGCTCAAAGTTATACTGGCCGACGGCAATGAATACGAGTTGAAGCCGCTTAATAAGAAACAACTTGACAAAAAGATATCCCAAAATGACTTCGAAGGTAAGCTGTATGAGAAGCTATTTAGACTCATCGATGATAACTATGATGCCATTTATAACGCTAAACCCCATGTCAGCAAAGACTCGACCGGCTATCATTTGTGGAACGTTTGGGACAGGGACACCGGTATCTTTGACATGACTCATCTGTTCACTGGATCGCAGGGGACACTTGGCATAATCACAGATATAAAATTTCGTCTAGTCGAAGCCCCAAAGAAGTCGGGTACGTTAGTTGTCTTCCTGCGCTCAACTAGTGATCTGGGCGATTTGATTAATACTGTCATGAAGAATCACCCAGCCACCTTCGAGGGTTTCGACAATTACACCCTTATGTTGAGCCTGCGATTACTACCGCTATTCCATAAACAAATCGGTTGGATAGAGACAATCAAGATGGCGCTTCAACTCATACCAGACGCTCTGAAGTTGTCACGTGGCATACCTAAAATGATTCTGTTGATAGAATTTCAAGACGATACTGAAGAGAAAGTGGCCGAGAGGGTTCATGCCATGCGCCAGGATCTGAAAGGCTACAAACATGAAGCCCTGTTCGAGGAAGACGAGACCGAAGCTAAGAGTAGAAAATTCTGGATCATGCGCCGAGCTAGCTTTCAACTACTTAGGAGTAAGGTTAAGGATAAGCACACGGCGCCGTTTATGGATGACCTAGTAGTACCGACCGCAGTCTTGCCGAAGTTCTTGCCGGAGGTTCGCGAGGTCATTAGGAAATACCGACTCCTGGCGACTATTGCTGGTCACATGGGTGACGGCAACTTCCATATAATCCCACTCATGAATATCGAAAAGAAATCCGAGAAGGCCAAGCTAGAGCCAGCCATGAGAGAAGTTACGGCAATGGTTCTAAAATACGGTGGTTCTTTGTCGGGTGAGCACAACGACGGGATGATTCGCGGTCCGTGGCTGAAAGCCATGTACGGCGGGCAAGTCTACGATTACTTTAAGCAAGTCAAATATATCTTTGATCCACAGAACATTTTTAATCCCCACAAAAAGACTGATGCTGACTGGAAATATAGCATGTCGCACCTGAGGGATAAGTTCTAGTCTACTCTAACCAAGAAAATTTTTTAACAATCGGTAGTTTCACCCAGACTTTGCGTAGCCCCAAGACTTGATCTTTATTGACGCCGGCTAGACCCAAGATGAGAAGTATGTAGATTATGTGTTGATCTAGGAACGGATTACTGGTTGGCCACAGTGATGCTGTCCACATCATAAGCAGCAGAACGCTTCCCGTAATCGCACTTAGTTTCATAGCTATACCAAGTATCAAACCGACGCCAATACCCAGTAGGCCTAGCATAAATAGCCAATTAATTAACGGGATGCCGGCTAAAGAGTTATAAAAGTTTGCAAACGGACCGTTAACATGAGACAAGAAGCCGCTAGCAGGGGAGCCACCAGCTACCCACGCCGAATGAC